>CBDUZQ010000064.1:0-10300 GCA_965371755.1 uncultured bacterium | reverse complement strand
TGGTCAGCGTCCACTCTTTCGGGTTTCTATCAAGGCCTCCGACTAGAAACGCAGCATGCCCACAGGTCTTGAAACCAAGCCCGCCATCACTGGCGCATACGCGCATCAGGAATACTATTAGGACGCTGTCGATCCGTACGGCGTTACCCGGCCAGAACCAACTGGTGTCCTCATTCGGAAAAAACGGTTTGGGTTTCTCCCTGGTACCGCGCCAGTGGACAGCGAAGTCAGCGGTCGAGGGATCGTAGCCGTGCTGAATGCCCATGCAATTGCGGATCATATTGACGCAGCAGTAATCCCGATGATACGGTGGTTTCACTCCGACATAGGAGTCAGCAAACATCCAAAGTACGCGACCATCACCCAGGTCCACCGTAGAGGCACAGTCGCCGCCGCGCCAGTATGGATCAGAGTAGAACATCCCTTGGGCCGCCTCCCAGGGGCGGCAGGTGAACGCGGCGGACGAATCGGCGGTACCATCGGCTGCGACCGCAATCGGAATCGCCATTGCGAGCAGGAGTAACGGGCCGGTGATAGCCCCTCGCCACTTTCGGTGCGTCTTCATAATGCTTATTTCTGAGGTTCCTTGGACTTTGTCCTGCGTGCTACCATCGTAACGAACCCCAAGTGCTTACCGCCGTCGGCGCGGAGTTGCTCGTACTCGGTTCCTTCGTCGGGACGGTTGCGGCGGCCGCTGGTTTCCAAAAACTCCTGCCACTTGACCCACAACTCCCAACCCTGTGGAAATAACTCGCAGTGCTCCAGTTCAAGCAGCGGATTCCGTGTCCATTGATCGCGCCACCATTCCACGGTGTTCATAAAATACCACTCGTCCCCCAGGTACGACGGCAGGGGATGGGGCAACCGCTCCGGCGAGGCGGGCGAGACGATGCCGATCTGACCGCCCGGCTTCAGCAGCTTGAGCAGATAGAATTCAAGATAATGCACGTCGGTACCATAGTAGTGAAAACTGTCGAGGCTGACGATTGCGTCGAAAAACTCGTCGGCATACGGTAGCGCACGCGCTTCGGCATGGATTGGAAAGACGCGATCTTCCACTCCGGCTTCGCAGATGCGCTTGTAGTTGTCGGTGGCGCTGATCCAGAGATCGTTGGCCCACACTTGCAGGCCGAACTCCTTGGCCAAGAAGATCGAACTCATAGCTCTGCCGCAGCCCATGTCCAACACGCGCATGCCCGGTTCGAGTTTCATATGCAGGCACAATTCTTCGGTCAGCCAGAGCACGTTAGGTCCCATCTCGTTGTCGATCACCCAGTCGGGGTCATACTTCGCCGAGCGTGGGTACTGCTCCTGATCGACCAGGTCGCTAAGTTGTTTTTTGGAGAGTGTCATGTATCGTTATCTGTTTCCGGTAGGTCGAAACCCCTGCGGTTTCGACATTGTGATCTCACTAAAAGCTGTGGAGCGCTCAGGCGCCCTCTCCGAACATTATTACGATTAGTTCAGCCAGCTCGCTGCTCTCATTCCAGAACTCGTGCGATACATCCGGCGGTACGAATACAGATTGTCCGCCTGTTAATCGCATCCGTTTTCCTCCGATCCGTGCCTCGCACTTCCCACGCGTGATGACGAACAACGAAGGAAACGGATTCGCCTGGTCAGTCTTGTCACGGTTGATGTGTTGACCCTTATCAATACCAAACCATGCTGTTCTCAGACCTTTTTGGTAATACAGCACGGTAGCATTGGCACCGTGGACAACTCGGCTATGCTCTTTCCCGAACGACACGACCTCCGGTCGACCGCGAGTCCAGAAATGAAACGACAACGGGATGAATCCGGCGAAGAAGTCCTGATCGGGAGCAAAACCTTCGGTGAACTCAATCTCCATCGGGGCGGCCTCTGATTCCCTGGCTTTCCCCATCGCCGTCAGCGCGTTAGATTCGCCATTGAATATCTTCTCCAGTGTGACGCTATCGGTTGAGTAGAATGGTATAGGTTCGGGTGAGAAACCGAGATGCAACTCCGCCTTTCCCTTTTCATCAATGATAACGTACCAGTCGCCCAAGTCCTTGATTCTGATACCGAATCTTGTCGGTGCTTGCGCGCTCTCGGGGCTTTCGTTCCAATCATGAACAAACGCCCTGAGCAATTGCTTAGCGTCGTCTGATGTCATTAGGGTCAAATCGTTTTGCTCTTATGAGGGATGTCGTCACAAGGACGGCACTCATATCGTACTCGTCGGCAACTCCCCCGCCGCCAACTCGATCCCTTTGCGCATAGCGTCGAGGTTGAGCTGGTCGGTTCCCTTGGGTACGTTCTCGGCGACAGCCTTTTCCAGGGCCGACACCGGCACGATTTTCAGAAGCGCGTTCATATACCCCAGGAGCACCATGTTGGCAACGATCTTGCGACCGAACTGTTTGTGCGCGATATCAGTGGCGTCGATGCCGTGCCTGGAGATACCTTCAGGGTGGAGCTTTTCGTCGAGCACTACGAGGTCTTTGTCGTAGATCAGAGTCCCACCGGGTCTCACCAGCGGGACGAATTTGTCATAGGCCGGCTGGGTCATGGCTACCAGGACATCGTTGTGCACCGGCTCCAGTTCGTAGATGTCGTCGTCGGAAATAATCACGTCGCCGCGACACTCGCCGCCGCGCGACTCGCTGCCGTAGGATTGGTTTTGAATCGCATTCTTGCCGTGGAACACCGCCGACTGACCCATGATAAGACTGGCCTTCACAATCCCCTGACCGCCGAATCCGGCGAAACGGATAATCAACCCACCGCCTCCTTCTTGATCAGTTCCACCTGCTCATTGGTGATCTTGCGCAGTTCGGAGGTGAACTCCGGTCGGTCGCGGTCGCACAGTTTGCCGACGACGATCCTGCCCTCAAGTTCCTCTTCCGACATCTCCTGCGCTTTCTTGATCCGCACTGCCTGTTCCTTGAACCTCTTGAGCATCTCGACGCCGGATTTTAGCCCGATTCGTCGACCGTAGTTGTCGGGGCACTGCGATACAATCTCAATAAAACTGAAGCCTGTCTTGTTAATCGCCTGCTGCATCGCCTTTTTGAGTTGAAACACATGGTAGGTCGTCCACCGCGAGACAAAACTAGCACCGGCGGCTTTCACCAGTTCGGCGATCTGGAATGGCGGTTCGATATTCCGGTGCGGGCTGGTCGTCGTCTTAACGCCGGTCGGTGTTGTCGGAGCGGTCTGGCCACCGGTCATGCCATAGATCATGTTGTTAACGAGAAACACGGTGAGGTCGATATTGCGACGGGCGGCGTGGATCAGATGATTGCCGCCGATCCCGGTTACATCACCATCTCCGGCAATCACGATCACCTTCAAATCGGGACGCATGATTTTGACCCCGGTAGCAAAAGCAATCGGCCGACCGTGGGTGGTGTGCAACGTGTCCGCTTTGAAGTAAGGTGATGGAATCCACGCCGAACAACCGATACCGGAAACGCAGACCATCCTTGTGGGGTCCAACTTGAGTTCGTCAACAGCGTTAACGAATACGTTGAGGACAGTACCGCAGCCGCAGCCTACACAGAAGCGATGGGGCATGATCTCCTCACGCACGTAGTCCATCAGAGGATGCCTGGGTTCGCTCATCAGGACACCTCCACGATACTATGGGTGATTTCATCCACCGTGTGAGGCACACCGCCGATCTTCGGCACCGAGACGACCTCGCAGTCCACAAACCGCTCGATCTCTCTCGACACTTGACCCAGGTTCATCTCCGGCACCAACAGGATATCGAGATCCCTGGCAAACCCGGTTACCTGCTTGCGTGCAAACGGCCAGATAGTAATGAGTCTCAGAAAGTCGACCTGTTTGCCGCTATCCCGCGCCTGCCTGACACCCCCCAGCGCCGGACGTGAGGTTGCGCCGAACGATATCACACCAACGCGTGCTTTACCGCTGGGGTCACGCTCTGTTTCGACGCGTACTATCTTCTCGCGGTTCTCATCGATCTTGCGATAGAGTCTGCGAATGAGCGTATCATGCACCTCGGGCGTGGTCACATCCCTCATACCGTTGGGCTTATGGGTCGACCCGGTCACGTGGATATTCTGCCCTTCACCGTAGTGAATCATCCCCGGCACCAGTTCCGGCCCGCCGAATACGTCTGCGCCCGGTTGGGCCGCCTTTCTGGAGGCATGGCGCAGCGAGGATACCTCCGGCATCGTGACGCTCTCCCTGATATGGCCGATTTCCCCGTCAGTCAGCATGATAACCGGCGTGCGATAAGTATCAGCGAGGTCGAAGCAGTCCGCCATGAGATCGAAACATTCCTGCGCCGAGTTAGGGGACAGGGCTATGATATTGTGATCGCCGTGGGTGCCCCAGCGCGCCTGCATGATATCCCCCTGCGCCGGCTTGGTAGCCTGACCGGTGGACGGGCCGGAGCGCTGGACATTGACAATCACGCACGGCGTCTCGGTCATAACGGCGTAACCGATGTTCTCCTGCATGAGCGAAAAACCGGGGCCGCTGGTGGCCGTCATAGTGCGCGCACCGGTCCATGAAGCACCGACGATAGCTGCCATACTGGCCAGTTCATCTTCCATCTGAACACAGATACCACCCGTCTTGGGCAGTTCCAGTGCCATCAGTTCGGCCACTTCGCTGGCTGGTGTGATGGGGTACCCCGCAAAGAAATCACAACCGGCATAAAGCGCACCGTAGGCGCAGGCCTCATCTCCCAGTAGAAAGTAGGTCCGGCCACCCAGGCGGTTCAGGTATCGTTCTTTGTTCTGGTTAAGAGCCATTGCTACTCGCTCGATTTCCTGGGGTTTTGCTCCGTCACTACGATCGCGAACTCCGGACACATCAGATCGCAAACGCGGCACCCGGTGCATTCTTCTTCTTTGGCTACGAGCGGAACGTAGTAGCCCTTGCGGTTGAGTCTATCGGAGTTATCGAAAACATCCGTCGGACAGAACTCGATGCAGATATTGCAGCCTTTACACAACTCGCCGTTGATCGCGACACGCCATGAGCCTTTCTTGCTTCGCTTCTTCTCGCTCAAATCTCCTCGGTGGGTACTATGATGATTTTCGATCTTGTTCAATTCAGTATCAAGTCACAGATTCAATTGTACTCGTTTTCCGACCGCTCTTGATGGCCACGGCCATCTCAATAATCGGCGTAGTATAACAAATCGCCGCCCGATGTCCAACTCTGTTCTGCTGGTTACTGGCCAGGTTTACAGCATCTGTGCCGAAACCCAAGCTTGCCCTGAGCGCAGCCCAAGGGTGGTTTCGACCTACGAAGAATCGGAAAAGATGGATGCCCGCCTGCGCGGGCATGACAGAAAGGGCGTGTTACTTCTGCACTTCCTCCATGAGGTACTTGTGAATGGCGCGGGCGGCTTTCTTGCCGGCGCCGGCCGCCAGAATCACCGTAGCACCACCGGTCACGATATCACCACCGGCGTAGACACCCTTGCGCGAGGTCAGCATCGTATCGTCATTGACGGTGATGTTACCCCATTTGTTGGTATCAAGACCCGGTGTGGTCTGAGGGATCAGCGGGTTGGAGGAATTGCCGATGGCCACGACGACAAGATCGACTTCCATGATGAAGTTGGAACCTTCAATCGGCACCGGGCGACGGCGACCGGATGCATCCGGCTCGCCCAGTTCCATCCTCAGACACTCCATCGCTTTCACCTTGTCGTTATCGTCACCGATGAAGTTGATCGGCGTGGTGAGCATGTGGAACTGTACGCCCTCGTCCATGGCGTGATGGATCTCCTCGGCGCGTGCCGGCATCTCGGCCTCGCTGCGACGGTAGACAATGTAGGCGTTGTCGGCGCCGAGACGCAGCGACGTGCGCACGGCGTCCATAGCGGTATTACCACCGCCCAGCACGGCGACGTTTTTGCCGATGATAATCGGGGTGTCGTTATTCGGGAAATCGTAAGCGCGCATCAGATTGGAACGCGTCAGGTACTCGTTGGCGGAGTAGATGCCGATCAGGTTCTCGCCCGGGACTCCCATGAAATTTGGCAGTCCAGCGCCGGTGCCGATAAAGACAGCGTCGTAACCCATCTCAAACAGTTCGTCGATAGTGTCCATCTTTCCGACGACGATCGAGTTCTGGAATTCCACTCCCATCTCGGCCAGGAAGTCGCATTCAGCCTGCACGATATGTTTCGGCAGACGAAACTCCGGGATGCCGTACACCAGCACGCCACCCGGTTTGTGCAGCGCCTCGAAGATAGTGACAGCGTGGCCGAGCTTGACGAGGTCACCTGCCACCGTCAAACCGGCCGGACCGGAACCGACACAGGCGACCTTGCGCCCGGTCGGAGGAGCTATCTCGGGCAGAACGACCAGATTATTCTCGCGTTCCCAGTCAGCCACAAATCGTTCAAGATACCCAACTGCCACCGGCTTGAATTTCTTGTGCAGGGTGCAGACGATCTCGCACTGTTCTTCCTGCGGGCAAACCCGTCCACAGACGGCCGGAAGCGAGTTGGTCTCTTTGATCTTGCGCGCCGCCGCCGCGTATTCTTTGTCCATGACCAGACGGATAAACCCTGGAATGTCCACCTCAACCGGACATCCGGGGATGCACGGTGCTTTCTTGCACTCGATGCAACGGTTCGCCTCAAGCAGCGCCTGTTCCTCGGTAAGGCCCAGGGGGACTTCTTTGAAATTGTGGTTGCGTACATCGGGTTCCTGTTCCGGCATCGTCTGCCGGGGGATTTTCATCCGCTCTTTCTTTGGTATCTGCTCAGTCACATCTTGCTCCGTCTATGCTGAATAAGATCATGCGCACTCAAACCGTGACACGCTGCACTTATTTTACTTCGTTAGGATATTTGAACGTCTCGACCGCCTTGGCCAGTTTGCATCCGGGATTCTCCAGGAAGCGTTTCATCGCGGCGCGCTCCTGCTCTTTGTAGGCGCCGAGCCGGCTGGTCAAAAGGTCAAAGTCGACCTTATGACCGTCGAAATCAGGACCATCGACACAGGCGAACTTGGTTTCATCACCGATCGACACACGACACCCGCCGCACATCCCGGTACCGTCAATCATGAGCGGGTTCAACGACACCCAGGTTGGGACTTCATAGCTGCGAGTCAGGTTGGCGACAACTTTCATCATGATGACCGGGCCGATAGCCATGATCATACCGATTTTCTCATCGCTATCAAGGAGATGCTTGAGAATATCGGAAACGAAACCATGATGCCCGACAGAACCGTCATCGGTACAGATATGTAACTCGTCGGCCACCGCCTTGTGCTCATCCTCGTAGAACAGCAGGTCCTTCGAGCGGGCGCCGATGATCGTGTGCAGCTTGTTGCCGGCTTCCTTGTAGGCTTGCGCAATGGGGTAGATCGGCGCGATACCTATCCCGCCGCCCACCAGGACGGCTGTGCCCCAATTGTCGACATGGGAGGGAAGCCCCAGCGGACCGACACAATCGGAAATCTCGCCGCCATCGGGAACGGTAGTCATCAGCGCCGACGTCTTGCCTACCACTTGGTAGATGATGGTCAGCAAGCCGTTCTCTTTGTCCAGTCCGGCGATTGACATCGGTACCCGTTCGCCGTTTTCGTTTACGCGCAGGATCACAAACTGCCCGGCTTTGGCCCTGGCCACCATGCGCGGGACTTCAACTCTCATCTTCCAGACCATGGGACCGATCTGGGTATTGTCAAAAACTTTTTGCATTCATTTCCTCCATACGTTCAAAGGACCGATGATAACAGTTTGACCGAAAAAAGCAAGACGAATTTGGACCACCTAGCGGGTTTTTAAGGGTCCAGAAAACTCACAGGAGACTCTGATCCACGTCTTGTGAGTGGCCGGTGTACGTCCTCGTGCACCGGCTCCTACGTGCTGACGCGGCAGACGGGGACCTCTGCCGCGAACAAGATCAAAGTGACTCCCAAAACTGCTTGACAATACTACCGCTGACTTGTAAGCTCAGAGCAGGTAGAGCAACGCCTCAGAGAATCGAACATATCAGGGACCAGCAACGCTTCGGGAATAGAAAAACCCGGACTGGGACGCTATGCAAGGGAGAAACTATGAGAATAGCAATAATCACGCTCCTATCGTTAGTCGCGGCGATGCTGCTGTGCGGCTGTTGTGACGACTGCCCTACGAAGCCGGACGATCCACCGGAAGTAGAGGAGCACTATCGTGTCTATGTGTCGGCCATTGACATCAATACACATGCTCATAGCCTGCACATTCTGGACATGCCCGCGGATACTCTCATTGACTCGGTGACGCTGGGCCACGGAGCCGAGTCCTTTCAACTGACCCCGGACAACCGGAAAGTACTCTTTCGGAATATGAGCGGTTTGAACACCCTCATCTATGATGCCGAGACCCTTACACCGATAGATACCTTTGATATCATGGGACCGTTCTTCATCGACCGACAACGCAACATAATCATGATAGACAGCCTGGACTGGCTGTTCACAGTAGATCCGCAGACATTTGAGATCACGCAGAGAATGCAGCTTCCGACCGCCTTTACTTACGCTCAGGTGCACGAACCTACTAATACTCTATACATCTGTAACCGGACATCCACACTGTATCTTATCGACTACCTGAACTTACAAGTACGCGATTCTCTCCTGGTGACGAGCCCTGATATAGAAAGCATATCCGTGTGGGATTTCGTTCCGGTTCCGGAATACAGCCGCCTTTTCTTCTACGGAACCGAAAGCGCGGGCACATTCGCATATGTTTACGACACCGACAGTAACAAAGTCGTATCACGATTGCCACATACCACAGCCTTTGGGTCGTTTGTCCGTACCTCCGATGGCAATGTCGTATACAAATGTGACCCGGGTCGTACGTTCACGGGCACACATGGCAGCTATCTCATTTGGGTCTACGATGTGCCCACAGATCAGGTCGCCGGTCTGTACACGACATGGATCGGGGACACACTGGGCTACCGTAAGATTGACGTGGCTGAGTTAATCCTCACACCCAATGAAAGATACCTGCTTGCGACTGCAACGATGGAATTGGCCCTGTTGCGATACGACCTGTCAACCGGTCTGGCGACGAGCGCTTTTTCGTTCATGTACCCCAAGATGCCCTTGCACGTCGAGGTGGGAGAGAGAATAATGTAGACAAATTGCAAAACGATAGATGAACGGTTTGCTTCCTGCGTTTGGCATCACGCAAGAGTCAGACTTCAGAGGTGCGTCGGTGGCGACTGCGATTGTTCGGGTTTGCCCGTTGATATCTCCGATCTGGTGCTCTTGATAGATTACCAGTTCTGCGGCGGTTCGCCGCCGGAAACGCCATGCTACGAGTACTGACACCAGGGTGAACTGGTCGACTACATGTTCACCGGTGGGCCGGCGCCGGTCTGCGGGTCGTAATTGTGTAAAAACTGTTCGTCGGTGTCCGCAATAAGAGCATAAATATCTCTGCGTTCCCTCTTGAATTTCACACAACCAATTGTTATAATAATTGGCTGTGACCAATTGTGGTCTGAGATAAATGTTCTTTTCTTGCGAGGTGCTATTATGACGAAAACCAACACCATGAACCGTTCATCAATGGGCTTCTCCCAGATTCCCGACGAGCAGGTTTTTGAATACGATCGCACTTACGGCGCCAATCACTACGGCCGTCTTGAAGTGGTGGTGCGCAAAGCCGAGGGACTCTGGTTAACGGATATCGACGGCAACCGTTATTTTGACTGCCTGGCTGCCTACTCCGCGGCCAACCCCGGCCACTGCCACCCCCGTATTGCGCAAGCTCTTATCGATGCGCTGCAGGGCGGTTATGCATCCGTTATCTCAAACGTAGTCTACACCGATACTCGGACGTTATTTCTGAAGAAGCTGAGCGAGTTAGTGCCCCAGATAGGTCCCCGTTTCGGCGACCATGGCAACAAAGGACTTTGCAAGAACGGCGGGGTCGAGTCGGTTGAGACCGCCATCAAGATGGCCCGCTACTACGGTTGGAAAGTCAAGGGCATCCCGGATGGCAAGCAGGAGTTGATCGTTTTCAGCAACAACTTCCATGGACGGATGATCGCGGTAGTGTCATTCTCATCCAGCAAGAAATATAAGGAAGGTTTCGGCCCACTCACACCCGGTTTTGTATCGGTCGAGTACGGCAACATTGACGCGGTCGAAAAAGCGATCAACAAGAACACTTGCGGCATACTGGTTGAACCGATGCAGGGTGAGGGCGGCATGTATCAACCGCCGGAAGGATTCCTTAAGGGGTTGCGTGACCTCTCCGACAAGAACGACCTGTTTCTTGTCTTCGATGAAATCCAGGTCGGTCTTGGCAGGACCGGCAAGATGTT
>CBDUZQ010000063.1:0-10312 GCA_965371755.1 uncultured bacterium | reverse complement strand
GCAGCCATGCTGGCCGCGATGCTGGTGACGGCGGTCCATCCGTCCAGATCGGCCGGGGTGTAGCCGGTGCCGTCATCCCAACCCATGTAACTCAAAGAACTGGTGACCACGTCGGCGCCCAGTGAATCGACCCATTCCAGAGCGGCGACCCAGTTATCCTCTTCAACTTGCGTCTCCGACCTGATGTCTTCGGTCTTGCATAGAATGAAATTGGAGTGATAAGCCGGACCGTAAAGCGTGCCGTCATCAAGCCCACCCGAAGTGGACCATATATAGGTTCCGTGGTTCCATTGGCTCGACCAGTCGGCCCCTTCATTGGCGGTGTTACCGTCATTGAAAATGAAATCCCACTCGGCCAAAACCCTGCCCTCGACATAGTGAGCAGCGAAAGCATCATGCGATTTCCGGAAGCCGGTATCGAAGATGGCCAGCGTGACCCCTGAACCGCTGAATCCTTTTTCATGCACGGGTGGGACATTTATCTGATTGAGTTGATTGAGAGCCGCACCATAGTTGAGCGCATCGGCGCCGAGGGATTGTTTCGGAGGGCTCTCCGGACGATCGGGTGTTTCCTCCGGCAGTGGTGCTCTCTTATAAAGTGCTACCGGCTTTAGCCGGGCCACATAGGGCAGAGCAGCTACCTGGTCGAGCAGGTCGGCCGGAAGTTCGTAACTGGCGGCGTTAAGCCAGCGCGAGACCCGTCGTAGTCGACCTCCCATGTCCACTATACCATCGACATACTCCGACAGCACCGGTAGATCGGCAAAGACAACATAATCACGGTCCACCTTGGCGCGTCGTTTGAGGGCTCGGGGCGCAATCGAAACCGTGGCCGCCCTGGCTGCAAACTCGGTGTTGTCGAACACACCCTTGTCGGTGAAGAAAACCCACAGTTTGACAATGTCACCATCACGGTCGAGCAGAGCCTCCCTGACTGCTGCGGATATGGGAATATCAGCTTTCGGTGAGACGACCGCCTCCGGAGTCAAGACAGCCGGTGGGTCAATCGCAGAGACCGGGCCGACAATTAGCATTATCAGTATCATGGCAAGTATGGCGGTGGAGCCCTCGGACAAAGTCGTCTGTCGTTTCAGCATAATGATCTAATCCTCAATCCGGAGTCATGAAGGTTATGGTTACTATCGTAAGACCAACTGTTTCTATCAAGTTAGGCTGAGACTGAATTTTGTCAACAGCAAATTGCGTTCGCCCCACTGGTATGGGGTGTGTCCCACACCTTTTAAGGTCGTCCAGGCGGTATTTGTTCCCGTCGCTGCTGACTGTCTCCCTCGGGTGCAGGTCAAGCTGTTGCGCGGTGCGGACATGGCCGGTGGGCGTGGCGTGAATATGATTTTCTCTGGCTTAAGGCACGGCCCGTGCTTGATGATGGCTTGTGCAGGCAGGTCCCGGTCAGTGGCGCGGTTTTTGCGACCCACTATTGGTCCGGGAAACAGAAACGACATACTAACACTCAGGTGCAGATATGAAATCAAAGCTTAGATCAACATTCGGCGCCACGATGATAGAGTTGCTCACCGTGGCCGTAATCATCAGTATTGTCGCCGCCATGGCCGTGCCGAGGTTCCAGCGAGCTTATGAGAGAATGCAGTTCCGATCCGCTAACCGAGATATCGTCTCTTCGCTGAGACTGGCCCGTTCTATGGCTATCACGGATAAGACACAGTATGGCGTCTATTTTGACTATGAAGAAAAGACTGTCACGATCTTTCAAGACCTCGTCAATCCGACGTCCTTCGTCTTTGACGATGGCGATCCGGTGGTACGACAGGACACTCTGACGCGTAACGTTGATTACATCTTCACGGATGTGTCCAACAACGCCATGACATTCGGCCCGAATGGCTCGGCCGGCTTTACCGGTGGCGGCAATATTCTCACTATCGGGGTTGTGGAAGATCAGTACTTCGAGCATTTCCACAACATATTACGCTCGACCGGTCGGGTTCGATCCTATGACACCTGGGATGAATGGGCTCTGGAACATGCTGGTGACGCCTAAGTAGCAGGCAACATTAGCACCTATTAGATCAGCCTTAGATCACTCTCTGCTACTCATCCTCTGAAAACCCCTTCCCAGGCGGGAGGGGTTTTCCTGTAACCAATTATTCGTCAACAGTTTTTTTCGATTCCTATAAAGGTGGCGCCGCAGTCGACCGATAATACTTCGGAAGGACTCAAGACCGGACCCGGTCAGTCGGGTTGCTTATCCGGGTCGGTTTTTTGGCTCCGAACATAAAATGAAGCTCTGTTGTGTCGATAGATTAACAATGAAGCAAGAGTTGCAAATCATTTAGACAAAGAGTGACCAATGCTGTTTTCTCGCTCAGCCAAGAGCACGGTCGGACTGGACATCGGCGCCAATTCGGTCAAGCTGGTCAAACTGGATCATACCAAGACGGGTTATGCGGTCGCGGCTATCGGGATCAGGGAACTGCCTCCGGAGGCGATTGTTGCCGACGAGATTCGTGATCGGGAAGCCGTCATCTTCAACATCCAGTCATTGATCGACCAAACCGATCCCAAGATCAGGGACGTGGTAGTATCCATTTCCGGCCATGGTGTCATAACCGACCGTTTTACGATCGACAAGAAAACCGGCACTGAAGCCGAGCAGGCGATCCTGTTTGAGACGGAACAGCGGGCGCCGTTCGATGTCGATGATGTCTCGCTCGGTTATCACATCATCAACGTCGACGATGATGTCAACAAAATGGATGTACTGCTGGTAGCCGCTCGTAAGGAACATCTGCAAGTGTATCTTCAGTTGATTGAAGACTGTGGGCTGCGGCCGGTGATTGTCGATGATGACGCCCTGGCCATTTACAACGCCTACGAATACAACTATGAGATCGATCCCTCTCGGATCACGTGCCTGCTGAACATCGGCCATGACGTGACCAACCTCACTTATGTCGTGGATGGGATATATCACTCGACACGTGACGTTTCCACCGGTACTCGCGAGGTGTACAACGCCATCCAGAAGGAGTTCAGGCTCAATCCGGAGTTGACCTCCAAAGCCATAAAAGGCGAGATGGCGGAATCAATCGATCAGGACATGCTTAAAGCTACTATCATATCCGCGACCGACGAACTGGTCTCCGGGATAGAATTAGCCTTTTCATACTTCAAGTCGCAGTCCAAGCAGGAGAACATCGACTGGATCGTGCTGTGCGGCGGCGGCGCCTTGGTACCATATATGGCTGAGTACTTGCAGTCGAAGCTGTCGACACCGTTGGAGATCGCCAACCCGTTGCGCAATGTCGACTACGATCCGGAACTGTTCCAGTATCTTCAGCCGGAGAAAATAGCCCCGCTGTTGACCGTTCCTGTCGGTCTGGCCATGAGGAAGGTTAGGTAGGATCAGCTATGATAGAGATAAACTTACTTCCAAAAGAATACCACAAGCGGTCCTTTGATTTCTCGCTGGGCAAAGCCGGACTCTACGTGATCGGCGGGGCTGTTGGCGTGATGATTATGCTGGTCGCTATTACGTTCTACCAAAAACACCAGCTTACCGAACTGGACAACAATATCGCCAGAGCCCAACGTCGTGCCGCAATGCTGCAGAAGGACATTCAGCTCGTCGAAGGGTTGGAGAGCGTCAAAGCCAAGATCACTGAACGCATGGCGGCGGTGGACAAACTGGATCGACACCGGACTGTCTGGGTGCAGATTCTGGCCGATGTTGCTCGGAACGTACCGGAATTCGTCTGGCTGGCCAAGTTTACCGAGGAGGCAGCGCCGGCTCCGGCGGGTGACTCCACGGCCGGGCCTGCGACAATGGCGGTGGTGAGGCCCGCTCGAATCGAAGGGTATGCCTTTACCCTCAATGCTCTGGCCGCCTTCATGATCAACACTATGCGCTCCGACTACTTCGATAACGTGGAACTAGTGTCCACCAACGAAGTCAAGTTTGATAAATATGCAGCGTTCAACTTCGTGCTGTCATTAGATGTACACCTGCTCGCCGACCAGCAAACGCGCATGTCGGTGGCGCAGGTTAATACAGACAAATCGAAGAAGGACAAAACCACCAGCCACAAAAGTCTAAATTAGGGACGGACCGTTATGGATTTCAAGGACGCCAAAACTCAGAAGATCGCACTGGGGGTCATGGCTTTCTTTGTGGTTGTCTATTTCTGGCATTCCAGGTTGTACTCCAACTACGACGAGCAACTTGCGGCCCGAACCCAGGAGTTTGAGAGAATCACAACCGAACTGCGCAATGTCGAAATGAAGGCCAAATCGCTGGAAGCCCTCAAGCTGGAATATGTCGACCTTCTGGATCGCTATAACGAGATCGAGGAGCTGTTGCCCGAAGTAAAGCAGATCCCCTCCTTCTTGGTGCAACTGCACACGGCCTCATCGCTGACAGGAACGAAAATAACCGGGATTCAGCCTCTGAACGTTGCGACAGATGACTTCTACAATGTCGCCTCGTTTGAGATCAGCATGACCGGGGCTTACCATGATCTTGGTTCATTCATAAGCTACGTAGCCAACTTCCCGTTCATAGCCAATGTCGACAATCTTGAGCTTACCGCTCTCAACGTCGCCATCTCTAAACCGGCGGCCAGCGACAACGCGTCGGAGCGGAAGAAAATTGAAACCGTCTCCGCTGTCTTCACTCTCTCCACATACTTTGTGAAAGAGGCTGAGCGGCTCAAAGAGATTACGATTTAGGAGGTGACCAGATGAATAAAATCTATTGCATAATTGCCGCCCTGATTCTTCTGGCTGCCTCGTCTGCCCTTGCTTCGTCACGGGTGACCAACATCGAGTTGAGCTTTCAGAACGGTCAGACAGTGGCGCGCCTCGATGTCGACGGGACGGTGAGGTTTAGCCACCAGACGGAGGTTGCCAAGGATGGCAAGCCGTTTCGGGTGATCATCGATATCCTCAAAGGCAGACACCACCTGGGCGCCAAGAAATTCCTCTCGCTGCCTCATTGTCCGGTGCGAGGGATACGGACCAGTCAGTACGCTGTCCAGCCTGAAGAGGTAGTGCGGGTGGTCTTTGATATGGAAAAAGAAACCGCCTACCAGGTGGAGAGTGATCAGAATTCGGTGATAGTGTCGTTCCCGGACAAAACGGGTCGGTCCTTCGCCCCCTGGTCCAGTTCGGTGGTTGTTGCCGAACTGGCCAAGAAGTCGAACCAGAGTAAGGTAGCATCGAAAGTTGCTGCCAAGCCCGTGGCGCCGACTGCGATACCCTCAACCCAGGCCAAGACAACTGCGGAACTGAATGCTGCGATCGACAAGGATCGTCTGGCCGCCCTGGGGTCAACAGACACGCCACCTGCGACTGATAAACCGGAGCCGCCCAAGGCTCGGCCTAAGACCAAACAGCCGGTGGACCAGAAGCCGTCAGCACCCACCGAAAAAGTCGCTGTCAAGACTGAGAAACCGGAACAGGTGCAGGCCGTCAAGCCGGTAACTCCCAAGGCCAGCTTCACCGACGAGGACAAGTGGGCTAATCTTTACGAGAAGTCGGCGCCCAAGAAACAGACGCCTACTCCAGTGACGGTTGCTTCTGCAGCCGATCAGGCCAAACCGGTCGTGAAACCTGCCGACAAATCCGAGGCCGGTCCCGTTATTGCCTCTGTCCAGACGAAGGCTCCGGCGCCAAAGAAGACTGTGCCCTCGCCCAAGGCTGAACCCAGAAAGACCTCCAAACCTAAGACGGCTGATGAGCCTGTTCTGAAAACTTCCGGGACAGTGGCCAAGGTAGACCGAGCCAGGGATAAGACTGAGGGCAAGGTCAAGCCACCGGATGTGCCGGAAAAGACAGTAGTTCAGGACGCTGAGTCCAAGAAGTCTTCCAAGAAATCAGACGGCGCCAAGTTGGCGGCCGCTTCCGATAAGTCGAAGAAATCAACCTCCCGGTTCCGTCGGACGCCTGCTCAATCGCGGAAAATCAAAGGAACCATGGTTGCCGAGTTCCCGAAGCGTCTGATTGTCAAGTACAAGGCGCGTGGCTACCGAGATCCGTTTGAGACTCTGATCAACGAAGCCAGAGTCTCCAATGATCCGGTGGAACAGAAAGTGCCGAATGTCGAAGGTCTCAGGCTGGTCGGCATCATCGAATCCGAAAGCGGCAAGAACCGTGCCCTGCTTGAGGATGCCAACGGCTACGGCTACATTCTCCAGGGCGGTGACCGCGTTAAGAAAGGCTACGTCCTGAGGATCGAGTCCGATCGTGTCTATTTTCAGATTTTCGAATACGGGTGGAGTCGCACATTGGCTCTTCACATAGAGGACTAAGAAAGGCAGGTAATATCCCATGGCTTGGAAAACAAATCTGAAGCATCGTTTCATAATCGGCCTGGTGCTAGGGCTCCTTGCAGCGGCGGGCATAACGGCTGAAACGCCGGATACCGGCAAGCCGATCGAGAACCTCCAGTTCCAGTCGGCCGATATTCGTTCGGTACTGACCTTCCTGGCCGATTACGGCGGCGTCAATGTCGTGATTGCTCCGGGCGTCGAGGGAACCGTCACCATCAAGCTGCGCGACGTTCAGTGGCGGCAGGCGATGGATATTATCGGTCGCACCTATAATCTGGCCGTGGTCGATGAGGATGGCGGCTACATACGTATTCTCGACACCAAAGCGCACCGCGAGGAACTGACTGAACAAGAGAAACATCGCGTAGAGCAACGCAAGTTGGTCGATCTCGAAACGAAAATCGTCAGGATCTCCAACTCAGTTTCTGGTGATATCATCACCGCCGTCAAGTCACTCCTGACCGAACGCGGCAAAGTCGATGCCGACTCCCGCTCCAACTCGATCATCATCCAGGAAGTGCCGGCGAACATGCCGAGGCTGCTCGAGTACATTGCCGAGCTTGACAAACCGCCGTACCAGATCAAAATCTCGGCCCAACTGTTGGAAATTTACACCGATGACTTCTCCGAACTCGGTTTCGACTGGAATGTTATTGGTAAGACCCAATATGATCACCACTCCGTTACTCAACAGGCGGATGTCAACGCTTCCGACGTCTCCAAACCGGCCGCAACCTACCAGGTGACTGTGGCTGGTCAGGGTTATGATATCACCGCCTTTGTTGATGCCATAGTCAGCAACGGCAAGGGCAAGATTATCGCACGTCCGGAGATCACCACGATTGACAATCACGAGGCCAAGATTCAGATGGGTGCAAAGGTGCCGGTCAAACAGTTCGACGAATCCGGCAACGTGGTCATTCAGTTCGAGGAGGTCGGCACGATCTTAACGGTCATACCGCATATCACGGCTGAGAACCAAATTCTTATGTATCTTAAGCCGGAGCGGTCAACGTATGAGTTTGATCCCAACGGTATCATCATCAATACGAGTAATGCCGAGACCCATGTTATCGTGGCCAATGGCCAGACGGCAGTGATTGGCGGGCTGACGACCGAGGATGAAATCGAGAGTGAACATGGTGTGCCGATTTTGAAGGACATTCCGATTCTGGGTATGTTCTTCAAGTACAAGACCAAGGAAACCAAAAGCCGCGATCTGGTCATTTTCGTCACGCCGACTATCGTTGACAATGAACTGGCTATGGGTGGGGGTTGATCCGATCCCCTTCAAGACAACATCGACGTCGGACCCGCACGATGCGGGTTCTGACGTTTGTTTTTCATAGCATGCCGATACAGGAAGCTACCTGAGGATGATAACAAAGCAGAATAAACAGAAGCAAAACCGGATAGAATCAGGAGAAGTCATGTTCACCAACAAGAAGTGCTCCGTAGCATATTTAGTAGCGGCGTCGCTGGCGCTGCTTTCGCTCTGGTTCCTCGGCGGGTGTGATTCCAAAAGCCGCCTGGATGATCCAGCAGCGACTGATGTGAACATATCGGTAACGGCCAGCCCGGCCGCGGTGGAACTGAATTCAACCGCCATCGTCGAGGCTACTTTGACCGCAGGCAGCGACCCCGTAGCAGGCGAGACAATCGAGTTCGTCGTCCAGCCCTCGACCGCGGGGTACTTCACGCCTGAAACAGCAGTATCCGACGCCAACGGCATTGCTGCCACGATCTTTACGGCGACCGCGGCCGGCACGATCATGATTACCGCCACAAATAGTGCACACGCGACCCAGTCGGCCTCGACCAGCGTCGAAGTGACCAACACCCAGCAGTCCAGCGGCAACGTTTCTCTCTCGATCACGCCGAACCTGTTGTTGGCCAACGGAATGGACTCTGCCGTGGTCACAGTCTCAGTCAGGGACGCTCTCGGCCAGCCGGCCCCGGACAATACTCTCGTCCGCATTGTAGCCGGTGAGAAGTTTGTCGATATCGACGGCAACGGCTACTGGTCGGCCGGTATCGATTCGCTGGTATTTGACGCCAACGCCAACGGGACTTGGGATGCCTTTGGCCTGATTCCGTCGACCGCCATGACCTCAGCTGGCGCCGCCAGCGTCACTTTTGTCAGCGGCAACGATGCTCAGACAGTTTATGTGAAAGTATCCGTAAACGAAGGCGGCATCACCGGCGAGGCTGAGACATCGCTGCAGCTTTCACCTGACGCCACCCCCGACTTCATTTACCTGGCTTCCGACTCTATGAGTCTCTCGGTGACGCAGACCGGGGGTATCGAAGTTGGTCTGTTGCGCGCCGTAGTTTATGATGTCAATGCTAACCCGGTGCCGGAAGGCCTGAACGTGAGCTTCTATATCCTTGACGGGCCGGGTGGCGGTGAACACCTTGGCAACGTCGATCAGGGTCCGTATGAAACCGTCACCAACAGCCAGGGTGTTGCCACGGCAACGATACATTCCGGCTCAATATCGGGTACCATCAGAATTCGTGCCACCTGTGGTGGCGTACTTTCCAATGCTACTCAGGTACTGGTAACAGCGGGTCCGCCGGCCTACATTGTCCTGGGCGCCGAGGAATGCAATATGCCGCACTGGAGTGGTGTTGCCTTTACCAATGCCATTGTCGCCGTTGTGTCCGATATTTATCTGAATCCGGTGAACGATTCTGAGGTCGTCTACTTCTCTTGCGACGAGGGTACGATGAAATCGCACGAGGAGCGTACCATGAATCACGAGGGTGTTTGTAATACCAAGTGGTTCTCGGGAAACAACGTCCCCACGGCCGATGGACGCGTGTTCATCTATGCTGAGACGGCCGGCGGCACAGTTGCCGACACCGCCATGTTCTATAATACCTGGTACCCGGACACTCTGATAGTTGTCGGCGTACCGGCATCGATGGTAGCCGACGGAGAATCAAAAGTCTACGTATGGGTTACCGGTATCGACCTCAATGGCAACCCGGTAGTCGGCGGTACCTCGTTCCGGGCCGACGCCAACCTGCTCAATGTAGCCGGAGGCTCGTTGGAAGATGGTTGCTACGGTGCTTCGGACCGTGTGGAAATCACGTCCAAAGTGCTCAAACAGGACTACTCCGTGACTGGCGCTGACGATGACGGAATCGGCGGCGTTGACTACGTGACGTATTGGCATCCAGCCGGCGCTGTCTCGACATTCGAAGTGCTCGTCACTACCGGAACCGCCTACAGCGGTACTTCAAGTTTGCAGGTGCAGGGTAGTCCCGGAGCGGGTGAAATCGCGTACCTGACAGTACTGATCAAAGACCGCCCCGGCAACCCGCTGGCCGACCATACTATTTTGCTGCCTGACGCCAGCACCGTCGAAACCAATACCTATGGCGAGGCTTACTTCTCCTACCTCGTGCCCGTCGCGCCCGGTGACTACATCATCAGTGTTACCGACACTGATCCGCGAGGAAACGGCCTGGTCATGAGCGTGACCATCACGGTTGAAGAGTAGACAATACTTCGCACAACACACGACTGCTACCACCGCCGGGGTTCACGCCCCGGCGGTTTTCTTATTGGTGCACAGGCAAGCCTGTTCTTCGCGCTTCGCGCGGCTATCCTCGAATGTCTTTACTGACAAAGGGACCTTCCAGGTACCCATGATATTGTGCGCGGCAGACCTCCCGGTCTGCCCGTTTGAAGGACGTATCCAAGGTAATCAAGGGGTAGACGGGGACGTCCACTGCGAACGAAACACTCTTGAACGATTCAAACCAACTTCATGCTGAGCGGAGTCGAAGCATGAACGGAGTCGAATGGTGACCCCGGACAAAGGATGGTTTCGGGATCTACGTCAGGAGCACAGAGCTCCTGACTTACGGGAACCAAATGTCGGCGATAGTGACCCCGACCTTGGGGCTTGTTGAAAAACCCTTTGTGCCGTTGTGTCAGGTCATGTCCACGCCGCTGGGGTGGTGCCGAACAGTACCGGTAGTAAAGGTCAGAA
>CBDUZQ010000062.1:0-10367 GCA_965371755.1 uncultured bacterium | reverse complement strand
CTTGCCGGTCACAGGTTTCCCGATCTGCTCAATCAAGTCATCGAAATGCTCCGGGTTTTCCACGAAGTCGATTTCGTCCGTCTTAACTACCAGTAGTGGAGTCTCCGAATAGTTGAAAAAGTAATAGTCATACGCCTGATTGAGCAACTCCAGATAATCCGACCCGATTACTTTTTCAAAGGTGAAATTTCGTTTCCGTATTCGTCGCAGCAACACCGGGGTCGAGGCTTGAAGATAGATTGCCAGGTCCGGCTTGGGAATGTCTCTTGAAAGAATCGGGGCGATTTTGTCATACAAGGCCAACTCCCGCTCAGGCAGGTTGATCGAGGCGAAGATAGCATCTTTGGCAAAGAGGTAGTCGGCGACAATGCGCTGGGCGAACAGGTCGCGCACCATCAACTGCTGCTGCTGCTGGAATCGTGACAGCAGAAAAAACAACTGGCAGGAAAAGGCGTACCGCTTGCGCTGTTTGTAAAAATCGACCAGGAAGGGATTGTCATGCACTTCCTCTGCGATCAGTTCCGCCTTGAGCCGATCAGCCAGTCTTTCGGCAAAGGAGGTCTTGCCGACCCCGATCACTCCCTCGACGGCGATGTAATTGGGCTTATAGTTGTCGTGCGACATGGTCCTTATAGAGCATCACTTTACTGCGATCATCATTGCTGAGGAAATCAGCCACCGGTCTCTTTGTCACGGGGTGCACCACCTTTGGGTCGATCTGCAGCATCGGCACCATGGCGAAGGGACGATTAAGCAACTGTCGATGCGGTACTGAAAGTCTTTCGGTCTCGATAATTTGCTGACCGAACAGAAGTATATCCAGATCCATAGAGCGTGGTAGTCTCTCACCCTTGGCCGTTCGCCCAAGTTTTTTCTCAATCAGTTCCAGGCCGTTCAGCAATTCGTTGGCGGAGTACCGGTAGTCGGCCATGATAGCCTGGTTCATGAAAGACGGATTTTCGCCGACCATGTCCTGCGCTTCCGAAACATAGATGGCCGAGGTAGCCACGATTTCCAATCCCTCGATCAGTTGCATTTTCTCCAGCGCAAGGGCGAGGTTTTTCTCGCGGTCACCGATATTGGATCCGGACAGGATGAAGACAGTTTCAGACATCGCATACCTCTATGACTGGTTATCGATAAGTTTTGCCGTATCGGCCTGGTGTCGTGTCAACTCCACCTCGATGTGTTTGACACCACCGCGCACCGGCGGGTTAAGCTTGCGAACGCGCAGGGTCACGCTGTAAACACCGAAGCGATCCAGCACTCGCGCCGCCAGTTCTCCGGCCAACCGTTCCAACAGGGAAAAGGCTTTACCCTCTACCGTTTCCCTGATCGTTTCGTATACGTGGGCATAATCGACGGTGTCGGTCAATTGATCGGACTTACCGGCCTCAGCCAGATCAACCTCGAGCTCGCAATCTACCTCGAACATCCGGCCGGTTTCGCGTTCGGCGGCGCTGACACCATGGTAGCCGTAGAACGACATGCCGGTCATGCGGATTATATCTTTCATTCTTCCTCGGTCAGTTTGGCCGCGCGGCGCTTGCGGAGTCGTTTGTGGGCTTGAGCAAAGGTCTCCGCCCCGGCGGTAAGAGAGAGGCGTATGTAACCTTCGCCGAGATCTCCGAAAGCGGCGCCGGGCGTGACGAGCATTCGACTTCGTTTCAGCAGCCGATCGGCGGCGCGTTTCGAAGGACTGCGACGGGGCAGCCGAGCCCACGCAAAAGGAACAGAATCGAACCCGGCCTTCTCCAGTTTCAGCATGTTCATCAGCACGGCCGCCTCGGCGGTGGCTAATGCTATCAGTCGGCGAACACTCTGCAGCGATCTATTAGGGTACTGGCGAATTGCCTCCAACGCTGCCTGAACCTGATAGGCCGACAGATGAGGACGAACCAGGCCCGAGGCCTGCTTCAACCCGCTGATAACGTCCCGATGGCCGACAACAAAAGCCAGAGGCAGGGAGGGCAAACCGAAATGATAGGCGAATGATCCGACCTCGACGCCCACCTTGCGACCACCGGCAGCACTCATCAGACTGGCCGGCTTGCGACCGGTGACGGTCTGATAGGCAGCATCATTGATCACCATGATATTCTCTTTGCCGGCCAGGTAGACCAGGTCAGCCATATCTTTCTCGCCCAACTCTGCTCCGGTCGGGTTATGGGGCGAATTGACGAAGAGGACGCGTGCCACCCGTCCCAGCCTTGTTCCGACCCGCTCGAAATTCGGCAGCCAGTCATCCTGAGACGACACCGAGTAAGTCACCGGTTCTCCACCGCAGGCTGTCACCACTTTGCGATACAAGGGCAGGCCAAGGGCGGGCACGAAGGCGATATCACCATGATCGACAAAGGCCAAAGCCAGGCAGAGCATATTGCTTGAAATTGAGTTGCCTATGAAAACTTCCCGGAGGGGGCTGAGCCGCGCGTCATACACCGATTTGTACCATCCAGCCAGCTCTTCCTTCAGGCGCTGCATGGCTTCCTTACCAGCCGGCGCCAGGGGATGATCGTCGGACAGTGCTATGTCGGGCAATGGTGGCCACCGGAAATCAGCCAGATTCAGAACTTCCGGTTTCTTTAGAAGGGATCGACTTTTTTCCGTCCGTCGAAACGACATCAGATCCGGCGGCAATTGGTACAACCGGTTGGCCTTTTCTACGATGATCTTCTTGACCGGCACGAAAACAACCTGTTAGATTTCCTGGTCCCAGGTTTTGTCCATATTTTGGCGCATTCGTTCGAGTCGTTTGAAATCCTCGCTGGGGATAGCGTCGATATTCCCCAGATGTCGCGCCAGCAGAACGATCCGGGCATAGTGCTCGACCAACTCGTGACGATTGTAGGCCTCTTCCAGACTCCCGCCAACCGTGAGCAGACCGTGGTTTCTCAGCAGGAAGGCGTTACAAATGTCGACGTGTGGTTCGATAGACTTCGGCACTTCATCGGTGCCGGGACCAGCGTAGTCCGTCAATGGAATGCGCCCGACCGATACTACGACCTCCGGCAGGATATCCTCCTCAAGCTGAATCCCGGCCACCGCAAAAGCGGTCGCGTGCGGGGGGTGGGCGTGGATGCAGGCCTTGACGTCACTGCGTCGCTGGTAGACCAATAGGTGCATCGCCAGTTCGGCCGAGGCGCGGAGGTTACCCTGGAGATGTTTGCCATTGATATCGACTATCACCATGTCCTCAGCCGCCAGGTGACCTTTGGGCAGACCGGAGGGGGTGACCATAATGCGGTCATCGTCGAGCCGCACGGAAAGGTTGCCGTCGGTGCCGGCGATCATGCCCTGCTCGTACAGGCGGCGGCCGTAGTCGGCCAGCGCGCTCTTCATGGTAAACGGTGATGCCATAATCACAGCGCAAGGTAGAGGCTTCAGACCGCCTTGTCAACAACTTAGGGCAGCGAGCTGCTTTTTCGCGCTACGCGCCTAACTGACCTCACCCTGAGCGGAGTCGAAGGGTGCTTTCTGTCATTCCCGCGCAGGTGGCCCGGATGTTCGGGCTTGTTGCTAAACCCCGGAACGCGTCATGGCGAGGAGTCCGCCATCGGCGGACGACGCGGCAATCTCATTTTGTGTGCAGCGGACGTCCCCGTCTGCCGCCGTGCTTCGACTGCGCTCAGCATGACAGAGCGTTGCTTTCTATAAACCCGGGGCAAGCCCACGGGCCACCCATCCAAAAACCCGGTTTAACCGATGTTAACACAACCACACAGGTTTTTTGCATCATATTGGCGTTTGGAACGTTATAAGTAGTGGAGAATGATGATGCCGGCAAAATATCACTTGACAATAGGCAACAACAGGTGTATTATACAAGGTTGTTGTATTGGAGGATGACGTCGTTTGGTGCAGCCTGTAATCCTTAAGGATTCGAACCACCACAAGGGGTCACGGCTTGTTTCGTTGGGGCTGGCAGCCGTAGTGTTTACCCTTATCGGAATACTGCTGGCGCCTCAGTTGCCGTTTCTGGTCGCCTCGACCGATCCGGTAACCGAGCCTGAGGTGTCATACGCCGGGGTATATCCGGTTGTAGAGCGCGATGGCGAGTATGAGTCGCCGTTTGTGGCCGTGGTGGAGAACGTTCAGGATGCGGTGGTCAATATCTCGGCCCGCTCCCGCGAGCAGCATCTGCCCTGGTGGTATCACGGTTCGAATTACTCCACTTCATCCGGATCGGGTTTTTTCTTCCGTGAGGACGGCTACATTCTGACCAACAATCATGTGGTTGAGAATGCCGTACAGATGACAGTGCGCACGGCCAGCGGCTACCGTTACGATGCCACCCTGGTGGGTCAGGATCCCCAAACAGACCTCGCTGTTCTGAAGGTTGAGCCGGAGGATGATATTACGGTGATTCCGTTTGGCGATTCCGATGATATCAAAGTAGGTGACTGGGCTATCGCCATCGGCAACCCGTTTCCCCAGCAGGGCCTCGATCGGACGGTCACGGTGGGTGTGATTTCCGCCGTAGCGCGAAGCAATCTCCGCTTTGGAGGTGGCGAGGACCCTTACTACCAGAGTTATATCCAGACCGATGCTTCTATTAATCCCGGCAACTCCGGGGGACCGCTTTTGAATCTCAAAGGTGAATGTGTCGGCGTCAACGCTGCTATCTCCAGCCCCACGGGCGGTTCGGTAGGGATCGGTTTTGCCATCCCCATCAATCTGGCGCGGGCTATCGTACCGGACCTGATTGCCACTGGTCGAGCAACACGAGGCTGGTTGGGTATCTGGTATCACGAAGTCACTGAGCGAGAGGCCAAACGGCATGAACTGGAGTCGGTGCGCGGTATTACTATCGACTCGGTGTTGACTGCCTCGCCGGCCGATGAAGCCGGCTTACACGAGGGTGATGTGATTGTAGGATTCAAGGGCCAGCAAATCGAAAACGGTGGCCAGTTTTCGGTTCTGATTTCGACCGCCAGGGATGGTGAAGCAGTTCCGATTGAGATCGTACGCGGCGGCAAACACATGACTTTGGAAACGGTAATCGGAGATCGAGACGCCGGCCGGAGATCACAACTGGCGCGGGTCAGCAATCCCGATGACTTTGCGGCCCAACGTTGGTTAGGTATGGAACTGGTCAACTTCACGCCGGAAATCGCGCGGGCCATGAATATTCGTCGGGTGGACGGCGTATATATCAGGCGTGTGCAGGCCAACTCCGTTGCAGACAACGCTTCGATCAGTCGAGGTACGATCATTCTGTCGATTGACGACGTCACGGTAGAGTCGCTTGAGGACGTAGAACGAGTAGTGGACGCATTGGAACCGTCGACTCGACGGGTTCCCTTAATAGTATTGGAACCGGATGGCACGATGGCCCGCAAGGTCGTCAGGCCGTAAGGGTAACAGATAACAGTTGATGGCGGTCCATTCAGACGGATGGAAGGGTGCCGTCGACTAAACCCATAGGAAGGAGATAGTCAACAGAAGTGGCTAAAGCATCCCTAAAATATCGCGATGAAGACAGGTCTTTGGACCTTTATCTCCGCGAAATCGGGGAAACTCCTTTGATCAATGCCAAAGAGGAAGTGCGACTGGCAAAAAAGATTAAACAGGGCGACCAATCGGCCCTGGAAGCTCTGACCAAGGCCAATCTGCGCTTCGTTGTCTCGGTGGCAAAACAGTATCAGAATCAGGGTCTGTCCCTGGCCGATTTAATCAATGAGGGCAATATCGGCCTCATCAAGGCGGCCAAAAGGTTTGACGAGACCCGCGGATTCAAATTCATCAGCTACGCCGTATGGTGGATCCGACAGGCGATCCTGCAGGCGCTGGCTGAGCAGAGCCGGATTGTTCGTCTCCCCCTGAACAGGGTGGGAACGCTGCACAAGATCGGCAAGATCTCGAGTCGACTGGAGCAGGGGTTGGGACGTCTCCCGTCGGCTCAAGAGATCGCCAAAGAACTGGAGTTGTCGGAGAGTGAGGTTGCCGACACTCTGAAGATTTCCAATAGCCATCTTTCTCTTGATGCGCCGTTCTCGACTTCCGAGGACAACTCGCTGATAGATGTGCTGGAGGATGAGTTGCAGCCGTCTCCTGACGAGGCGTTGCTGAGTCAATCATTGAGGGTTGAGATTGAGAAGGCGTTGCATTCACTTACCGCGCGTGAGGCGGAAGTGATCAACCTCTATTTCGGGCTCAACCATGAGAAGGCTCTAACGCTCGAAGAGATCGGCGCGCGGTTTTCGCTCACGCGCGAGCGAGTACGACAGATCAAGGAAAAAGCGATCCGCCGCCTGCGGCACGCTTCGCGCAGCCGCTCGTTGCGTGCGTACTTGAACTGATCAGTCAAGACACTGACATGAGAGACCGCCCCCGTGCGAGAGGGCGGTTTTTTTTGTTGGGGGGGCGGGCTTGTGGAGCATCTGAATCATCATTCACACCTGCACATTGCCGCGGACGGCTGCTATCCGTATACGTGCGGACAACGAGGCTATCACGGCTGACCATCAAGGAATTGACTGGTGTTCATGCATTGATCTGCATATATTTGTGAGCCATGCTGGTACATGTGAAAGACTTGGTTGTGAATAGGTTAGTGGGCACAGGTAGGATCGCATATCTGCCGCCAGCATTGGCGCTGGTGTTGTTCGGTACACTGGGTTGGTATCTGTTCTTCCAATCATTACCCGACAAGGAGTTTACCGAGGAACTGCTGGTTTACGACCTGTTGTGGATGGATTGCTGGTCACTTTCGTTTTTCGCTCTGGTGGTAATGACGTGGCTTGCCCCTCTTCGTTGGAGCGTACGTGCACCGCTGCTGATCGTCGCCTTCTCGGCTTATGGTTTTGTCACCGGAAGTCTGATTTTCGATGGTACGCCATACAGCTACAACGGTTTCTGGGGCGACCAGACTTTTCGTCAGGCCATGATTCTAAAATACATGACATTTTCATGGCCTACCGATTTCTTCTACGCTGACCTCCCTCCTTTCTACCCACCTGCATATTTCCTGTCGTTGTCACTGCTTGGTCGGCTTTTCTCCATCGAGTTTATCAAACTTCTCAAGATAGGGAGCCTGCTCATCTATCTCTTGGGACCGGTTTTTCTTTATATCGTCTGGTCCCGGCTGGTGACGGCGTTCCAAGCGGCCCTTATTACAATTGCCACATTCCTGTTCTGGTCGTACGGCGAAGCCATGCCGTTTTACTCTCCCCATGCATTCTTGGCCAACATTTTCTTTGTTCCCTGGTGGCTTTTCTTTATAGAACGCGTGCGATCCACACCGGTTACCTGGAGGTTTGTATTGTGGGGTGGCATCTGCGGTGCAGTCATCTTCATGACCTATCCCTATGCGTTTTTCATAGGTGGATTCTTGATGGTACTGCGGTCAACTCTGCTTCTGCGGTGGACATATCTGAGTTGCTCGAGTACGTGTCGGTTGCTGCCGGCATGGTTGGTGCTTGCTGCTGTGGCCTTGCTCAGTGCCCCATATTGGTTGCCGTCGTTGTTGAGCGTGGTTCAGTACGGCGGAAAACCGGGCGATCAGGAGTGGTTTCACATCGGTCATACCGGAATTAAGTTCGAGTTCCTGAGTTTCTCACTGCGTGGTCTGTTGTTTCTGGGTAGCCTTTATCTGATGATGCGGCGATCGTTCAGTCCTCTATCCCGCGGTTTGCTAACGCTGGTCGGCGCCAGCGTTCTTTTCCATCTGATAGGAACCTTCATGGGAGGCGTTGGTCATCCGCTGAATCTCCAGAAGGCTACCGAATTCCTCATTTTTGTAGGAGGGCCAATCGTGGGATTAGCTATTGCGACGGTAGTCCGTTACGGGCGGCGAAGAAGGCAGAGCAAGCATGCCTTGGCGATTATGGTAGCATTGATCCTATTGGTATTCCTGCACAATTTCAATACATTCGCCAAACACGGCGGTGTCAAGTCTGCCAGAACTTCACCATCTATCAGAACGTGGGGAACTGTGGCCGAAGAGATGATCGAGAGGACTGGGAGTGTTTTTCTCACCGCGCACGGCAAGTTCCCGGCCTTTTTCCCAGTTTACATGTTCATCGGAAACAACCAGCATTACTCGCATCCGGCATCGAGGTTTGGGCAGCGGTATGACTTTCTGTATAATCTTCAGGATGTACACGACCCATACATATTCGCTCTGGCGCTACGACACAATATCTTTGATGCGGTTGATTACTTCATGCCTCGCTTGAAAGACGACCATTTCGAAATCCCGATCGGCCTGAGCAACTATCCTATCAGAACATGTCACAAGGCACTCGAGTATGGCCGAGACGTGGTGAGCGATACCCTTCTGTTCGTTAAAGAAACGGGCGACCATTTGTATCGGGTTCGTGATCCCGCGAGTTACGAATTGGGATTACCTGTATCCTCGCCGGGATTGCCTTCGCATGATCGCTTGCTATATCTTATGCGGCTGAGAATGATATCGGAAGCACTTACCGACAACGGACGTGCCCTGCTGATAGAGTATGTCCCCAACGACTGGCCAGCATGGCAAGCCCACCTGCTCTCAAACGAGGCTTTTCAAATCGCGAAACCTATCGGCTTGGTGGCGGCATATTCGGTAGTAGAACGGGACAGCTTACATTTGCTCTTTGCCTTTCGGGTGCATAAGGATCTAACAAAAAGCTACAAGCTGTTTCTGCACCTCTACGGTCCGCCACCGGGGAATCGGTTCTACAATTTCGACTTCCTGCCCAAGACAGGGACCCATCAATGGAAAAACGGCGATATCGTTCTGTGCCGGCGTTCTGTCCCTCGACCCGGGGAGTACCGAAGCTTCAGCTTGGGGTTGTTCGACCATGATGGTCGCCTTGGACGCACCTTCAACGCCCATTTGCCTGTCGAATAAGGCCCACCAATAGTACTTCCGCCACGGTCTTCCTGGAGGGACAAGTCCGCGGTGTCAGGTGGTTGTGCCGGCTGAACCCCGCTTTCATGAGATGCAATGCAGATTACTCATTGTCGGCGATGCTGACATAGATTCAACGAAGCGCGAGGTGAAAGGCCAGAGACCTCCAAACTTCGATGATCGGCCCGGCCGTGTATAACTGCGGGACCATCAGATTGAACAGCACCAAACCAAATGCCCACTGCCTGATTCGGTAGGTGTTGTCGGCAAGCAACTGCTCCAGGGCGATAATCATTACCATGAAGCCGAGCGTGAACATGCGAGACGTGTCATTAGCCAGGAACATCTGGGGCCAGGCACACAGGACGGTGAGTACAAGGCCGATCAAGACCGCATATTTCCGGTTCTTGAAGGTATGGGCGACGGCCAGACAAGGTATTACCCAGAGCACTTGGTAGACGGAGAAAAGCCCGAGTCCGTGAAGCGGAAGCGTACCTCGGAATCTGACAAAGAGGTTGTCAAGTAGTGGTTTCAAGTAATATCCGAGCGAATAGTCGAAATTCTGTTGCGTGTCTATTGCCTGGTAGAACCACCCGTATACAACCAGCGGGATGGTGAGACCCACCACCAACTCAAGGGATCGTTTCGGCCAGCCGGGTGTGTTTTGCAGACTGATGAAGATAAGCCAAGGCAGCAGGAAAACGACCGACTCATGGTTGAAGAGACTGAAAAGGAACCATAGGTAGAATAAGAACCTCCTCTTGCGATGACGCCACATCATGAAGATCAGCAAGTAGGTGAGGACATCGCAATAACCGCCGCAGTGTATGACAGTGAGGACCGTTAGTGAAAAAGACATACAGGTGGCGGCGAGAAAGGCATCACCGGGTCGAGGCGAGGTGCATCGAAAGTGGTCGTAGACAGATCCTATGAACACCGCAGCGATTATGATGTTGGTGATTGTGATGCTACAGCCCCTTAACCCGAGCGAATAGCTGATCAACGGTGTCAGAATTCTATGTGGTATCTGGTTGTTGGGGTCTGGGCTGAACGGACCCATGGCCAAGTCCGCAAAATGTCTACCCAGGTATTGGCAGGTGATATCCGGGCGGACGTAAAGACAAGCGAGGCCGACGAGAAAAACACCGACGACCGCTGCCCAACCATATCGACCGAGTCTGACCTCACCGCGGTTCAGAAAATCATCTAACCACTGGTAGCTCAGACCCTCCAGCCGGAGGCCGAATTTGAAAGCCAAGACAGTCAGCAGAACAAGTATCTCTATCACGCCAACTCCTGCCGCGAAAAGTCGTTCGCAATCAATCTACGGCCAGTGAATCGTTCAGGTCAAGCGTTGATGCAAAATCCCCTGAACCCATTGGGATAGTCTTGAAATTCTGTTTGCTTTTTCCGGGCGACCGAGTATATTCGGCTCGCGATGCCGAAGTGGTGAAATTGGTAGACACGCTGCGTTCAGGGCGCAGTTCTCGCAAGGGAGTGGGGGTTCGAGTCCCCCCTTCGGCAC
>CBDUZQ010000061.1:0-10409 GCA_965371755.1 uncultured bacterium | reverse complement strand
TGACGAACATAGTCCTCCAGACGGTCACGAGCGTCCGGCAACTCGCGGTAAGTCTGCGCAGCGCCCGAGCCGATCAGGATTACTTTGTAGGCGGACAGGTTAGCGGTCATCAGGCCGCGCCGTGTCAACGGCCGGACGGCGGCGTTGGTCATGCCGAGGCAATCCTCGAGCCATCCGGTAGAATCGGGCAGGAAGGCAATAGTGCGAGATTCACTAACGCCGCACGAGGCAATACGCATTCGTCCGGTATCTGCGGCCACCACATGATCGTCGATCACCAGCGAGACAGTTGGGAAGTGCATACCCTGTTCGAGAAGATTGGAAACACTGAACGGGATGCGTACCGTGCGACGAATGGCGCCCTCGTCCAGTGAGAGATCTGTGCGATAAGCGCCGGCGAACACGCCGCGTGGGGCCTCCAACTTTATGTGCACGTTGCCGGACAGGTCGGGCGGCTTGGTTATGACAACATTCCAGGCCATGGAGGCTACGATTCGGTCGACATCAAGCTGCGCCACCGGCGGCACGATAAAATAATCGGGATCGAACTGCACTTTGAGATTCGGTATCTCCCTCAACGGCAGACTATGTGAAAGTCTGAGCGGCGTACGAGCGTAATGAATGACGGTGGTGAACGTCAGCGAGTCCGGCTGGTGGCTTTCGAGCTGGACAGGATCAATGTCGACCAGGTACTGCCTGACATACGACTGATGCGGTGCGATTGTGCGCGGCACGCTGTCGAGTATGACCGGTGCGGTTTTACCCGGCGGTTGAAACTCCACCGAGGTCAGAGTGACGTTGCTGGGACCATCGACCGAAACAGCCATCATCACCTTGGCTTTCGGGCCGTGGGGCGAGTCGCGCAGGGAGATTCGTCCTTCCCAACTGAGGCCGACTGCGTCCAGGGCAGCGCGTTCGGCTCGATGCGAGGTTCGCTTTAGGTAGGCGCCGAGCACGTCCGCGGTGGAATGTCCGACCGCCGCAGTGAGGTCCTGCAACGCCCGGTAACCACTCACAAGCAAATCAACGCGATCCGCTCCGTCGGTTGCTCCGGCCGCACCAAAATCATGGAGAAGCTGACCCGCCTGTTTCAACAGAATGCTCTTGCGAGGACCATCGGACTCGAGACTATCGATAATGCTTTCCAGACGGTTGGTCTTGATACCTCCCAGGAAATCGCTCTTTGCTTCTGAGCTGCTCAATCCGGACGACACCAGACGGTAGTGCGATAGTATCCCCACTCCGATCTCATCGGTGTAGTAGCTGCCGACCAGGCGAGGTATCTCTCGATCCATCCGTTCCCGGTAGCGTCGGGCCACCTCTCGAACGTTGAGGACCACGTTTTTTGATCGACCGAGTTTATCTGTTTCACCGTCGGAGTGTTCGAGAATTCTGATGATGTTGAACAGAAGTGAGTCAGACGAGGGAAGGTCAATCAGATGCTGCCTGAAATCACGAACCGCGTCGTTATCTTCCGCAGGACCGAAGATAACCAGATCGGGACGACGCTGGCCGAACAGATCGGCCGTCACCAGAGCCATGGTTGTGCTGTCATCAGGAACGTAATAGTGGTGCACATAGAATTCACGCTCTGACAGCGACGTCGTCGAAGCATGAAACTGGGTATGTCGCTCCAGCGTCACCAGATCGATACGGCAGGCAAACTCGCCGTTAAGATAGTACAGGGTCGGCCAGTCGATCGTTCTTTCGTTGTCGAATAGATACAGAACCCGAACGTCGCTCAGGGCATAGTCGATCAGGTCGGCGCTCATGCCCACCGACGGCAGAACCACCAGTAGCCATAACACTAGAGCCACGAGACGAACGGCCCAACGGCGCCAAACTGAATTGTTGCGACTATAGAGCATCTAATCGAATATATCGGCAGGATTGCAGAAGTGTCAAATATGAAATAATCGTCAAAGATGACCGACATCGGTCGTGACGATCGAAGTTTCAGTGAATGTAGGGTAGGTTTGTCTTCAAACCTGCCGACGGTGGCGGGTCCGAAGACGGACCCACCGTACAAGTGGCAAGCCACTTCTTCGCGCTACGCGCGCACTTCATGCTACCCTTCGACTCCGCTCAGGGTGACGTTGGGGGGAACGCTCAGGGTGACGTGTTTCCGTGCCCAGCAGATGTCCACATCTGCCGATCAACCAAGCCAGCCAGAACCTCGGTTTATTTCCTCGATAACACTGGAATAACCAGAAAAAAAGCCGCCCGAAGGCGGCCATTTTATCAGATCACTTGTTTTTCTCGGAGTTTGTCGAAAAGCTTGCCCGCGATTTCCTCGGGTGTCTCGCCTTCAATCATCTCACCGGATGGGCGCGGGGGGGGCGGCGATACTTTGACCGTCTTCGTCAGCGAGGCTGCCCCAACAAAGGCGCCATCGATGTCCAGATCAGCGGCCGTCCAGGTAGTGATAGTCTTTTTCTTGGCTCCCATCTTCCCCTTCAGAGAGGGTAATCTGGGTTCGTTGATTTCTTTTAGCACCGAGACCACCGCCGGCAGTTTCAGTTCCACCAGGTCGTACCCTTCCTCGGTAGTGCGCTGCACAGTGGCCTGACCGTTTTCGAGCGCTTCGAACTTTCGCACGAACATGGCCTGCGGCAGATCAAGCCTGGCCGCCACCACCGTCGGTACCTGGGCGGCGTCGGAATCAATTGCCTGCTTGCCGGCCAGGATCAGATCGTACTCACCCAGCTTCTTGAGACCGGCCGCGAGGATACATCCGACCGCCTGCGGATCGGAACCCACGAAAGAGTCATCGGAAAGCAAATAGGCATCATCGACACCGAGTGCCAGACAGGCGCGCAATGCAGACTCCACACGTTCGGAACCAACCGACATGACGCTGACTTTGCCGTCACTTTTCTCCTTGATGCGCAGGGCTTCCTCCACAGCGTACTCGTCCATCGGATTCACCGTACCCGGCCCCTGTGGCAGGACCACCTCGTTCGCGGCTTCATCAACCTTTATGAGCGCTATCTCCGGAACCTGCTTTACTAAGACTACTATGTTCATTTGAACTCCTATAGATGGTCATGCAATCTCGGTTGCTGTCGTCGGGCGAATATGTTACAATCAGTCTCGTTTGTCAAGCGTTGCCGCCCCGGGATGGTTCTTGCACAACAAGAAAAACCCGCCTTCAGGCGGGCTTTTCAACCATAGGTGCTAATGCAAAGAAGTTAGATCTACAGACGATCTCCTTAGCGTCTTTTGCGAGCCGGTTTTCTCTTGGCCGCGGTCTTCTTTTTGGCCACGGTCTTGCGAGCGGGCTTGCGAGCAACAGCCTTCTTCGGTTTGGCCCGGCGCGTAACTTTCCGCTTGGGAGCAGCCTTGCGAGTGACTTTCCGCTTGGGAGCGGCCTTGCGCGCGCGCTTCGGTTTGCTAATTCCAAGCACGCGAATCTTGGCCTTGACCGACGATACCGTCCTTCTCAGTTTCTTGGCGACAGCGGTCGCCGTCTCCGTCTTGTAGGCCTTCTTGAGCATGCTAAGCTCAGCGGCACTCCACGGCTTCACTCCGGGACGACCGGCCTTTTTCCTGACGGTTTTGCGCTTGGCGGCCACTTTGCGAGTGGTTTTTCTGGGGGCCGCTTTACGAGTTGGTTTCTTTCTGGTTGCTTTGCGCATTGGCCAACGCTCCTGACAAAAGGTTCACGATTCAGTTGTCGTCCGATAGACATTCCAAGCGTGACTGCTGTGAGGACCCATCAGACACATTCACTTTATTCAAACCGCACCCATGAACGAGAATTTGATAAACAAGTCAATATAAAAAAGATGTAACAATATCTACTTAGAAATTCATGCGTACGTCTTGTGAAAAAGATGCATCCCCACGGGCATGGACACACGTTGCAGCCTGCGGTCGTCACCGGATAACTCGCCAACGGACTCGGGCGTTATCCGCAAGGAAGAATCCATAGAACAAGGTATCTTAGTCCTGTCCGACGATTGAGGGTATCCTCCTGGATCTGTCGCGTGTCAAAGATGGGAGCTTCAAGCTGTTGGTGATCCACACGGACACTTGCCGGTGTGAAGGAGGGAGTCTACAAGTGTGCGATCTGTTTGAGCGCTTCAGCGGCGGCGTGTTGTTCGGCTTCTTTTTTGGAGGAACCGATCCCGGAGCCTGTCTTCCGACCGGCCACGATGACGACGATGTTGAATTTCTTGCGGTGGTCGGGGCCTGCTTCAGACACGACATCGTAGCGTGGGGCGCCTTCGCCGAGCGACTGGGTATACTCTAACAGTTCGCCCTTGTAGTTTCGCTGGGCCGATGAATTGGCCAGGTCACCACGACGAGAGTAGATCAGTCGCAGGATGACGTCGCGGGCCGCATCAAGGCCGCCGTCGAGATATACCGCAGCAATGATCGACTCAAAGGCATCGGATACAATTGACGAACGATTGCGACCGCCGGCTTTTTCTTCCTCCGGTGACAGCCGCAGATATTGATTCAAACCGATACTTCTGGCCACGTCGGCCAGAGCCGTTTCGTTGACCAACTTCGATTTGGTCTGAGTCAGTTCACCCTCGCGCAGGTCGGGATCGTCCCGGAAGAGCTGGTCGGCAATCACCAATCCGAGGACTGAGTCGCCGAGAAACTCCAGACGTTCGTTGGAGGGTGAATGTCCCTGATCGAATCGAGAGAAGGAGCGATGGGTGAGGCTTAGTAACAACAAGTTCTCGTCGCGGAAGTGATACCCGAGCAAGTCCTGAACGGCGTTCAGATCCAGCCTGTGTGAACCGTTCGTCCCGGCCCTTCCTATCAGTTTCTTGATACTGTCAAACAGACCCATCGATCTATCTGTCGCTATTCAGACGGCCGACAACGAGAGTAACATTGTGTCCGCCGAAGCCAAACGAATTCGACAACGCGTAATCCACCGCTACCTCCCGCTTTCCCTCCGGCACGTAGTCCAGGTCGCATTCAGGATCGGGATAGTCAAGATTAATAGTGGGATGGACAACGCCATCGTTGATCGACTTGATGGCAACAATAGCTTCAATAGCGCCGGCTGTCCCCAGCAGGTGTCCCGACATCGACTTGGTGGAGTTACATGGGATCTCGTAGGCGTGGTCACCAAGGACATACTTGATCGCCTTGGTCTCAGTGATGTCGCCCAGGTCGGTGGCGGTTCCGTGCGTGTTGATGTAATCGATTTTGTCCGGGGTCAGATCTGCGTCCTTTAGTGCTGCGGCCATGGCCCGCCGAGCGCCGTAGCCTTCGGGGTGAGGCGCCGTCATGTGATGAGCGTCGGCGGTCATACCGGAACCGAGGATCTCGCCGTACATACGCGCCCCACGGGCGGTGGCATGTTCGTACGATTCGAGAATCATGATACCTGCCCCTTCACCCATGACAAAGCCGTCGCGTTCCTTGTCAAACGGTCGCGAGGCGCGTTCCGGTTCGTCGTTGCGAGTGGACATGGCGCGCGCCTGACAGAAACCGGCCATGGAAGTAGGTGTTATTGTGGCCTCGGCGCCTCCTGCGATCATAATATCGGCCTCACCACGCTGGACGATCTTAAAGGAGTCGGAAATGGCATGAGCCGATGAAGCGCAAGCGGACACCGTAGCGTAGTTGGGTCCCCTAAAACCGTAACGGATCGAAACCAACCCGGCGCACATATCGATTATCATCATCGGGATGAAGAACGGCGATACTTTGCCAGGTCCACCCTTAAGCAGGCGTTCATGTTGGGTCTCAAAGGTCGAAATGCCACCAATACCGGAACCGATCACCACGCCGCAGCGATCGTGATCGATACTCTCAAGATCAAGCCCGGAGTCTCGAATAGCCTGCTCGCTGGCGACTATGGCGTACTGCTCGGCCAGGTCCATCCGGCGCAATTCCTTCTTCTCGATAATGCCGGAAGTGTCGAGGTTCTTGATCTCACCGGCGACCTTGGTGGTATAGTCGCTAACATCGAATCGTGTTACCAATCCAATGCCGGATTTACCCGCAAGCAGCGCCTGCCAGGTTTCCTCGACACTGTTACCCAGAGGGGTTACCCCCCCCATGCCGGTAACGACCACCCTCCTAAGGTTTACAGTCTTACTCATAATGACGTAATGGCCGTTATTTCGCCTCTTCGGCGTGCTCGTTGATATACTTGATGGCGTCGCCGACGGAAGTTATTTTCTCGGCATCCTCGTCAGGGATCTCGATGGAAAACTCCTCCTCCAAAGCCATCACAAGTTCAACGGTATCCAGGGAGTCGGCCCCCAGGTCCTCTACGAACTTGGCCCGATCGGTGACCTGGCCGGTTTCAACACCCAGTTGCTCAACGATAAGTTCCTTGACTCTGTCTTCAACTGACATTGGATACTCCTTCTATTCGCTACGTTCTTTCTTAAAAGTCGAATTTATGAAATCAACATTCCGCCATCTATGGCCAGCACCTGTCCGGTGACGTAAGCCGCTTCATCAGAGGCCAGAAACAGCACCGCCCGGGCGACATCCTCCGGTGTGCCGGGACGACCCAGCACAACCTTGCTCAGAAAAAATTCCCTCGCAGCCTCAGGCAGAGCGGCCGTCATCTCCGTTTCGATATATCCCGGGGCGACGGCGTTTACTGTAACACCGCGCGAGCCGAGTTCCTTGGCTGATGTCTTCGTCAAGGCGATCAACCCTGCCTTCGAGGCGGAATAATTCGCCTGCCCGGCATTACCAGTCAAACCGACTACCGAACTGATGTTTACAATGCGACCGTAACGCTGCTTCATCATAATCCGGGCAGCCGATTTGGTGACAAGAAAGGCACCTTTGAGATTGATGTCAAGTACCGTGTCCCAGTCCTTTTCATCCATTCGGATCATGAGACCATCGCGCGTAATACCGGCGTTATTGACGACAATATCGATGCGTTTGAACTTGTCGGTGATGGTCTTGAACAGTTGATCGATATCGCCGGCGCTGGTTACATCGGCGCGACAGGCGATTGCGGCGCCTCCGATTTCCGAGGCTGTCTTCTCACAGGCAGCCTGGTCGATGTCGCTGATGACCACGTTGGCGCCGGCGGTTGCGAAACTCTGGGCTATCACCCGGCCGATACCGCGGGCGGAACCTGTCACCACCGCCGTCTTGTCCTCAAAATTCATAGATCCCTCGTCATTCCGTTGACACAGTGTCAGGCCGTCACGGCCACGAACGATTCAATATCAGTCAGCTTGTCGAGTGTTGACGATTGTTCGGGACGCATGTCCCGCTTGGCCAGTCCGCTAAGAACGCGCCCGGGGCCGATCTCGATTATCCGTCCGACACCGTTGGCCAAAAGGTAGTTCATTGTCTGTGACCATCGCACCGGCGATGTTACCTGCTGCACCAACAGGTCCTTGATGTCATCAGGTGTGGCCGCAGGTTCAGCTGTAACGTTGGCGACCACCGGCGCCCTGGGCGCGAGGAACGTCAGTCCGGAGAGATACTCTTCCAAACCTTGGCGCGCCGGTTCCATCAAGGGCGAATGAAAAGCGCCTCCGACCTCGAGGATCATGGCCCTCTTGGCCCCGGCTTCTTTGGCCAGTTCCACAGCATACTCCACCCCTGCCACAGCGCCGGAGATGGCGATCTGTACTTTGGAATTGAAATTGGCCGGCACCACAACGCCTTTGGATGAGGCCTTTCGACAAACCTCTTCAACCTGAGCTTCGTCAAGACCCATCAGGGCGGCCATCGTGCCGGGCTGGGACTGGCACGCCTGTTCCATCAGGTCGGCCCGCTTGACCACGGCGCGGATGGCGTCTTCTATCGACAGTACTCCGGCGACGGCCAGGGCGCCGTACTCACCCAGCGAATGACCGCAGGCGTAGTCAAATTTCGGCAAACTATCTCTGAGCATGGTCAGGATAGCCAGGGAGTGAACCAGAATGGCCGGTTGGGTGAAGCGGGTTCGCTTGAGTTCCTCGGCCGGACCCTCGAACGAAAGGTGCGCGAGATCGACACCGATTTCGTCGGAGGCCAACTGGTAAAGTTCGCGCACCTGAGGAGATGCCTCATAGAGGTCGCGACCCATTCCGACATATTGCGATGCCTGCCCCGGGAAAAACAGTGCCGTTTTACTCATCTGCTTACCACCTCACCAGGGCTGCGCCCCAAATAAGTCCACCACCGAACGCCACCATCAGAACATGATCGTCCGGCTTGATTCTCCCGGCGCGGTTGGCTTCGTCAAGCGCCAGGGGCACCGAGGCGGAGGAGGTGTTGCCGTATTTTTCAATATTCAAGACTACTTTATCCATCGTGACCCCGAGCCGTTTGACCAGGGCTTCTATTATGCGAATGTTGGCTTGGTGCGGTATCACCAGCGAGATATCCGACGGTTTCAGGCCGGCCTTATCGATCACCCGTAGGGCGGCGTCACACATCTGGCGCACGGCCACCTTGAAGACCTCGGAACCGTTCATGGTGAGTTTGTCCGAACCGTCATAGGTGAAATCGGCCGTGTACGGATTCAGGGTACCGCCGGTTGGCATCCATAGCAGTTCGCGCAAGTTGCCGGCGGATTTCATGAATGTTGAGAGGATGCCATGACCGTTGGTATCGCCAGCCACTATAGCGGCGCCGGCGGCGTCTCCAAACAGCACACAGGTGTTGCGATCCTTGTAGTTGGTGATACTCGACAGTCTCTCCACTCCGATCACCGCCACCTTCTTGTAGGTACCGGTCTCAATGAAAGCGCGAGCTATGGACAGTCCGTTGATGAAGCCGGTGCAGGCAGCCAGTGCATCAAAGGCGACGGCGTTGGGGAAACCCATCTTTTCCTGGACAACACAGGCTGTCGAGGGAAGCCGGTAATCGGGGGTCACAGTGCCGACAATAATGGCGTCGATTTCATCGTGCGGACACTGCGCCATGTCGATCGCCTGGCGGAGCGCCCCAACGGCCATGTCCGAAGTGCTTATGCCGTTATCGGCGATGCGTCGTTCCCGGATACCGGTGCGGGTAACGATCCATTCGTCCGAGGTGTCGACTATTTTCTCGAAATCAGCGTTGGTCATTCGCCGTGGAGGCACGAACGACCCCGTTCCGATTATTTTGGCTCTCATCTTTTGTGCCATTGGTCCGTCCAAAATGGTTTGTTACCAGTTCGTCCTTGATACGTTTCAGCAGATTCTTAGACGCCAGATTGTGGGCCAGCCGGATGCCGTTGCAAATGGCGCGGGAGTTGGAAGCGCCATGGCAAACGATCACCACACCGTTTACTCCCAGGAGCGGCGCACCCCCGGCTTCCGCATAATCGAAGCGGTCGCGCATCCTGCGCAAGAACGGCAGGAGCAACACGGCGCCGACACGCGAAAAAATATTGGTCTGGATCTGGCGCTGCATCGACTTGGCCAGCATCGGCCGAATCGACTCAGCAAACTTCAGAAGTATGTTACCGGTGAAACCGTCGGTGACGGCGACATTGACGGTACCGGAAAGGATATCCCGCCCCTCGATGTTGCCCACGAAGTTGATCTTTGAGTTCTTCAACAGTTTCAGCGCGTTGAAAATGAGTTCGTTCCCTTTGCTGCGCTCTTCGCCGATCGAAATCAATCCGACTCGCGGCGCCTCCTGACCGAATACCACCGAGTAGTATACCGAACCCATCACCGCAAACTGTGAAATGTGTGTCGGTTTGCAGTCGGCATTGGCGCCAACATCAAGGACTACAGTCTTTCGGCCGGTCCAGGTGGGAAAAACGGAAGTTATGGCCGGACGACTCACGCCCTCCATGCGGCCCAGAGTCAACAGTGACGTACCCATGACAGCGCCGGTGTTGCCGGGCGAAACAAAGCCATCCGCCTTGTTATCGCGCAGAAGTTTCAGACCGACGCGAATGGAGCTATTGCGCATACGAACACCCTCGGACGCCGAGACTTCCATCGGCACCGCATCGTCGGCATGTTCGATAGAGATGTTGGCGGGTATCTCCGGCAGTGCCTGAAGCCGTCGTTCGATAATCTCGCGACGACCGACCAGCGTGACGTGCAGAGAGTCTCCAGCACTCCTGGCGGCTTCCACGCCGCCGTCGATTATGCCTCCCTCACCGCTGTCGGCGCCCATCACATCCAGCACAATGTTATGACGCTTTGATTCCGTCATCAAACTCCGATACCGGTTAGCTCAGTTGTTGGCCTCGGCTATGCGCTACGACCCCTGACTGGGTGCAAACACTTCGCGACCGTCGTAGTATCCACATTGCGGACAGATATGATGCGGCAGCCGCGCCTGGTGGCAGTGCGCGCATTCCACCACGTTGACCGTCGTAATTTTCCAGTTAGTGCGGCGCTTGCGACCTCTGGCCCGCGAATGTCTTCTCTTAGGCAGTGCCATCGATGTTTCCTTGCTTCTTATCCGATTCTTGCCGGGTGGGCGCGAGCTTTTTCAACGCCGCCCAGCGTTCATCAATTACTTCT
>CBDUZQ010000060.1:0-10421 GCA_965371755.1 uncultured bacterium | reverse complement strand
TCGTCGGTACCGTATGTCAAACGGACCAGCCATCTGCCGATCATCGTCGACCCCAGTCACGGCACCGGTATAGTGCACAAGGTGTTGCCGCTGTCTCGGGCCGCTATCGCCGTTGGCGCCGACGGACTGCTGGTCGAGGTTCATCACGACCCGGCCAACGCGTTGTCCGATGGACCTCAGTCATTGACACCGGAAAACTTTGACGGACTAATGAAGGAAATACGAGCCGTTGGTTCGGTGTTAGGCAGGACCTGCGAATGAAACGGATTCTGAAGCCGGCCCGCAAAATCGGCGGGACCATCCGACTTCCCGGAGACAAATCGATCGCTCATCGCGCCGCCTTGTTCTCCATACTCTCCAGGGGTCCGATCACAATCCGCAATTTCCCCGGTAGCGCCGATTGTCAGAGATCGCTCAAGGCGGCTGAGGCGTTGGGGGTGCAGGTCGAACATGGTAACAACGAACTGCTGCTCACCCCCCCGGAGCGGTTGAAGGTCGATGCTGCCACGCTTATCGATTGCGGCAACTCCGGCACCACCGCCCGATTGTTGTCGGGTATCCTTGCCGGTTCCTCCGTTGAAGTTACTCTTACCGGCGACGAGTCTCTGAGTAAGCGTCCGATGAAGCGTATCATCGACCCGCTCGAGAGCATGGGGGCGGAGATATTTGCCGACAATAACTGCTTGCCGCTGCGAATCCGCGGCCGACAGTTATCATCGCTCGAATACCGTCTCCCGGTCGCATCGGCCCAGGTCAAGTCGGCCCTGCTGCTGGCCGGGTTGGCATCCTCGTGTTCCGTGGTTATTCGCGAAGATATTATCACCCGTGATCACACTGAAGTCATGCTGCGGAAACTGGGCGAGGGTCTCACTGTGCGTAATATCAAGGCGGTGGCCGTGAACGATCCTGACGACCCGCGAAAGCGGCGCATGGAGCGTCCGGAACCGTTCAAACGGGAGATCACCCTTGACCACAAGGCGACTGTCAACGGCGGCCTGGTCGATATTCCCGGAGATATCTCAACGGCTGTGTTTTTCTGGGGCGCCGCGGCGATTTCCGGTCGTTCTCTTACGACGGAAAACGTCGGTCTCAATCCCACCCGCACAGCCATGCTCGATCATTTCAGGGCGATCGGCTGCAGCGTGCAGATTGACAACCGTGCAATCATCTCCGGTGAACCCCGCGCTGATGTCACCGTCACCGGCGCCCCGCTGAAATCACGCAAGATATCCGGGGATACTACTGTCGGGTTGATCGATGAGATTCCGATGGCTGCCGTAATGGCGGCCTTCGCGTCGGGCACGACCATCATTCGTGACGCCTCCGAACTGCGCGTGAAGGAGTCCGACCGCCTGGTGGCTATCTCCGAGAATCTGAACAAGATGGGTATCAAGTGCGGCTTGCTGGAGGACGGCTTGGCCATCGAGGGCGGCAAGGAACTCAACGGAACTGACTTCGACAGCTTCGGCGATCACAGAATCGCTATGGCCTTCTCTATCGCGGCCATGTTTCTGTACGGTCCCTCGTCTATCGATGATGATGAAGTGGTTGCGGTCAGTTGTCCCAACTTCTACGAGTTGCTTGACCAGATAAGAGTATGATGCGGCGATATCATTTCGGACTTGTGGGCCACAACGTGGCCTATTCAAAATCCTCAGAGATGTTCCAGGCCATTTTCGATCACCTCAAAATAACCGGGCGCTTCGAACTGTTCGACATTCGGCCCGAGCAATTTGCCGATGAATTCCAAAAGCTGGCCTCGTCCGGAGTGCAGGGTCTTTCGGTAACGATACCGTATAAGAAAGAGGTGATTGCATACTTGAATGATCTGGATCCGGTAGCCGAGGCTCTGGAAGCCGTGAATTCGATCCATCTCGATGGTGGTAAACTCTGCGGGTTCAACACCGATGGCTACGGATTCTCCCTGCCACTGCGATCTCACTTTGAACGTCTGAAAAATGGCTCGGTCCTGATTCTGGGTTGTGGAGGCGGCGCCCGGGCCGTTGTGTATGCCCTGTACACGGACTACGAGATCAGGAGTTGCACGGTGATAGGTCGTGACAGCGAGCGGCTGCGTTCATTCAAGCAGTCGCTGTCCGGGCAACTGCCGAATATCGAAATCAATACGCGCCGGATCGGGACCAGTAGGCCGCCAAAGTGTGACGCCTGGGACATCGTTGTGAACTGTACACCGCTCGGCGGCTTCAACTATCCCGATGAGTCGCCTCTTCCGGCCTGGTTGGATTGGCCGGTCATGCGTATTTACTATGACTTGAGTTACAACCCAGGCAACAAGCTGGTAGCGGCAGCACGTGAGGCGGAAGTTGTCGCCATCGACGGCTCGGCCATGCTGGTGGGACAAGCCTTGCGATCATTCTATCTTTGGACCGGTACTAAGCTGCCTTTTGAGCCGATCTACAAGGATGTTTTCGGCGTTGAGCCGTTCAGGAGATGACACCGAGAGGATAAGGTACAGATTGTGGCAAAGCCGACGATTGTATTTCTGATCGGGTTTTCAGGCTGCGGCAAGTCAACTATCGGGCCGCGACTCGCCCGGAGACTCAAGGCGCGCTTTTACGACACCGATGCAATGATTGAGCAACAGACGGCGCGAAAGATCAACGAGATATTCCGCGACGACGGTGAGGCGGCATTCCGAACTCTGGAGTCGGAGACAATTCGACAACTGGTGAGCCGGTCGCAACGAAAAGTGATCGCACTCGGCGGCGGCGCTTTCAGCAATCGCACCAACCGCGCTTTGATCAGGAAGAGTGGCATGGTTGTTTTCCTGAGTTGCCCGGTGCGCGAACTGTGCCGGCGACTGCGACACCTAAACGATCGTCCCTTGCTCAATGGCCGACCGGCGGCGGGTGAAACAATGCGACAGACTAAACTAAGAAGGATTGCGAAGCTGTTGGAAAACCGGAAAGAGGCATATCGACAGGCGCACCTCAGAGTGTCGACCGCCGACAAGACGGTCGCGGCGTGTGTCGCCCAAGTGTATCGAAAGGTCAAGCAGTATGCCTGATTTGCGTGTCAGACTCTCAAACGGCAGCTACCCAATCGTAGTGACATCAAATGACTCGCGCCGGCTGCCGACACTGCTGGCACGAGCGGCCACGAGCGGTCGGATGTTTGTATTCTACGACGCCCAGTTTTACGCTCTGCATGGTTCCACTTTGCGGCCACTGCTGAAAGCACGGGGACGCAAAGTAATTGAGATGGTGCTCCCACGCGGCGAAAAAAGTAAGTCGCGGACTACTCTGGAACGGATATATGCATTCCTATTGAGTGAACGCATAAGTCGTGATGACTTCATTCTTGCCGTTGGCGGCGGCGTAACCTCCGACCTGGTGGGGTACGCAGCGGCGACCACCCTGCGCGGCATAGCCTGGGGCGTTGTTCCCACGACGTTGCTCGGCATGGTCGATGCCGCTATCGGCGGCAAGACCGGAATCAATCATCGCCTCGGCAAGAACCTGATAGGCGCTTTCTGGCATCCCCGGTTTGTTTATATCGACACTTTTTGGGTCCATACTCTCGACCGCCGTCAGTGGACGGCCGGAATAGGGGAGGTCGTCAAGTACGCCGGGCTGGAGGGTGAACCGATGATCGACACCCTCCAACGCTATCTGTCGAGACCTTCGCAACGTATCCTCACGAAGCTGGTGAGACAATCGGTGGTCTGCAAAGCGAAGATCGTGACCCTTGACGAGCGCGAGAAGAACGTCCGCATGTTTCTCAATCTCGGTCATACTTTTGGCCATGCCCTGGAACATGCAGCGGGGTACGGACGACTGCTGCACGGTGAGGCGGTGTTGCTGGGCCTGTGGGCGGCGGTGCGGTTAAGTGTGCATCTCAAGCCGTCGCGAAACAAACGTTTGAACGCCTATCAGGACATTGTCGAAACGTTGTTGCCGAGAATCCCTCGCGTAAGGATCGATCTCGACCGAGTGCTCACGGCCATGAGCTTAGATAAGAAGCGTTCGGGCCGGCAGGTGAGATTTGTCTTGCTGGACCGTCCCGGAAAAGCGTTTATTGCCGATAACGTTCCTGGAAGAACGATCCGCGATACTGTCAAGAGGACACTGGCGGTTTGTGATCACCTCGGAGGCAAGGATGCATAGAATTCTGATTGTCAATGGACCCAATCTTAACCTGCTCGGACAGCGTGAGCCGGAGACGTATGGCTCCGAGTCGCTGGATGAGATCAACGAGCGACTAACTGCACACGCCGAACAACTCGGTCTTGACGTCTCGTTTTTCCAGTCGAATTCAGAGGGAGAGATCATTGACTACCTTCACCGCGAAGGATTTGAGGCTGACGGGCTTATCATCAACCCCGGAGCGCTCACGCATTATAGTTATGCCATTCGCGATGCCATCGTGGCGGTGAATCTCTGCGCTGTGGAAGTGCATCTCTCCAATATCTACAGCCGGGAGGAGTTTCGTCACAAGTCGGTGATCGCTCCGGTTTGTCGGGGGCACATTGTCGGCTTCGGAGCCGAGGGATATTTCATGGCACTCTCGTTCTTTGGCAAGCCGAAGGGAGATCTCTGATGCGCTATTTGGCTGTGACGGTTTTGATCGGGCTGGTAATGATCTGTGTTCTCGGCGCCTGCAAAGAAGAGCAACTTTCCAAACAGACGGTCACAACCGTGTTGGACTCGCTGGAGCACAAACTGTCGTGGCTGGACTATCGGTTGGCGCTTGAGCGCTGGGACTATTTAGCGGCAGGTGAGTCGGACTCACTGGAGTTCTTTGAGCAACTTTACGGCCAGGTGCTTACTGATGCGCAGAATTACGACCTGCTGCGGCGCGGAAGAACATTGCTTACCGATGAAATCGATCAGCGTCGCGCCGAATTGATCCTGTCACGAATGCAGGTGGGGAGGATCGAGTTGCGACCTGAGGTGGTCGCCCTGCGACAGGCTATTGGAGACCCGATGGTCATAGGCAACGGAGGCGTCGTGGGATCGCCGCTTGTTGACAGCTTGGCGAGCGGCCGCATTGCTCACGAGGACGTGGGCCGCGGCGAGTTGTATGTGGCTCCGGAACTGGCCGATGCCGTGGGCCGCTTGGTAAGACTGCGCAACCAATTGGCCCGACGCGAGGGATTCAACAATTACTATGCGCTCTCAATGAAGAGTCAGGGACTGGACGTCGATGAACACCTCAGCCTGGTGCGACAACTGGAAGAAGCCAGCCTTTCGCGGTACCGTCAATATCTCGACAGCATGGCGCTGCAGCTCGGCGTATCGGCGCTGTCGATTCGGGATGTGTCGCTATTGATCGCCGCTGAAGGTTCCTCCGGCATTTGGGACAATTTTCCGGCGGATTCCGAATTTATCCTGGTGAAACAGGGTTTGGCGACTATCGGCTTTGATCTGAATTGTTTGCCGATCTACTTCGACGATACGAAGGCGGGCGACAGCGCAACTGATGTACAATGTATTGCCGTCAAGCCTCCGCACGATGTCAGGATTTTTGGCTATCGTCCTGGCCGGTCAGGTAACTTCGAGTTTCTTCTTCAGGTAGGTCGGGCTTTGCATTCGGTGCACGTGGCTGCGGATCGGCCGTTGTTCAATTCTGTCTTGTCGCCGGTTTGGAGAGAGGGTGTCAGCCGGGTATTCGCTTACATGGTGGACGAGCCGGCCTGGCTGGAGAAATACGCCCATGCTTCGGGTTCGTCGATCGAACGCTACCGCCGGGAGCGAACCGGGGCGGAAATAGCCCGACTTCGTTGGACCTTGATGCATCTGATGTTCGAACACCAGGCTTACACTAACCCTGATCGTGACCTGAACCGACTCTATTGGGAACAGGTCGAAAAATACATGCTGCTGCCGTCTCAGGATGGACCGGATTACTGGGCTTTAGTCGGGGACTATGCTGCCCGTCCCGTTCAGATGCACAACGACCTTTACGGCGCGATCATAGCGTCACAAACGCTGGCCTTCCTGGATAAGCAGTACGGCGGTCTGGTCGACAACCCCGAGGCCTACTCGTTTCTGGTTCAGAACTACATGCGTTTCGGCAGTCGCTATCCGTGGCAGGATTTGTTGCAGCGCGGCACGGGGGAGAACCTGAACTCGGAGTACTATCTCGCTCGGCTGGGATTGTAGACTCTTAGATGCCGAGCGTGAAGGTTATATCCAGACCGATCCAGATCACATCAAAGGGGACCTCATCCCAGGGTACAAATGGCACCTCGCTCAACTGATGACCCTCAGTGAAAATGTGTTTATAGTACAATTCGAATCGAGCAGCCGTCACGGGCCCGGTTGCATAAACCTGACCGATACCAAACCGCACATGGGTGTGCGACCCTAAGTCTGAATCATTGAAGTCCGGATACTTGAATTTCGTAATCCCGATCTCTGGTCGAAGGAAGAGCGACGATCGACCCAGTGGGCTGAACCTGTACATGAAACCGGTTGCTATGGAATAGTGATGGATAGACTTCATCGTGGACACGGGAGCCGTCTTCCATCCATACTCTGCAGAAAGACCGATAGCAGTTGCAGGTGTAATGTAATAATCGGCCGTCAGACCAAAGCCATAGGTTAGCTTCTCTGAGAGTCCGCCGTTCAGGCTATCGACCAGGTTGGCGGCATCGCCGACAACAATCCCAGCGTTGAACTTTGCACCCACCAGAAACCTCGTCTGTCGCACATCAAACGTCCGCTCCGAAGGTTTGGAGAGTCGCGAGCGACCGGCTTCGGACTGTCCGGCGATAAACAAGACAGCAAGCAAGGTCATCACCACAAATCGAACTGGACAGTTAAGCATCGTTTCCTCCTTCGTGGGTTGCACCTCTTAGTCACGTGCGGGTACACAAATATTGCGTAGCGTGATCCATAACGCAAGTCGAAACTGAATTCAGCCATCCAACTGCTCCGTGAAATCGCTTGTCGTCCTGCCGTCCGCCGCTTAGTTTGAGGTTCATGAATGCGACGAACTCAGGTAATACCGACAACGTAACCAGCGGGCCGATCACCCGCACTGTGTTTTCGCTGGCCTTGCCGGTGGTGTTGGCAATGTTGATGGAGTTCGCCCTGGCCAGCACCGATTACTTCTGGGTGGGTAAACTGGGCGCCACCGCGCAGGATGCAGTCACCTCATCGATGGTCGTTATCTGGACTATCTTCGCCGCGATTTCCGTTATCAGCGTCGGCGTCACGGCGTTGGTTTCACGCTATGTCGGCGCTAAAGATCTCGACAAGGTAGTCTACTACATCCGTCAGGGCATGGCCATGGCGGTTGGGATGGCGCTGATCTTCACGATAGTGGGCTACCTGCTCACGCCGGCCATGCTCGGGTTCATGGATACGAGCGAAGCCACCATGCAACACGCCGTGCCGTATCTGCGGATATTTTTCCTGTCGTCGATAGCCTTCTTCTTGACGGATACCGTGTACGCCGTGTTTCGCGCCTCCGGCGATACCCGCACACCGACCAAAGTCAGCGTGATGGTGGTTCTGTTGAACATGGCTCTCGATCCGCTGTTGATATTCGGATGGGGACCGATTCCTTCGCTGGGTGTGGCGGGCGCCAGCCTGGCCTCGGCTATCGCCCTGGGGATCGGAGCGACAACGATCATCATCAGGATGCTCAGGGGCGGGCTCGGGTATCGTGTCACCGGTCTGATCTCCGGGAGACCGCGATTGACGAGCATGTTGAAAATCGGTCGCATCGGACTGCCGATAAGCACACAGCAGTTTGTGTTCATTTTTGTGTACTGGTTCCTGATCAAGATTGTGCACGAGTTTGGTGAGACTGCCGCCGCCGCCATGGGAATCGGCAATCGCATGGAATCGTTCTCGTACTTGACCTGTTACGGCTTCTCAGTGGCTGCCGCGACGATGGTTGGTCAAAACCTGGGGGCGAAGCAGCCCGACCGTGCCGCCCGTTGTGCCTGGGGTGCGACCGGCGCGGCGGTAGGGATTACGTTTATCATATCCCTGGTGTTTATCCTGATCCCGGAACTGATTGCATCGATCTTCACCGACGACCCGGTAGTGCTCGAGATCGCGGTTGATTACCTGATCATCCTCGGTCTCACCCAGACCGCCATGGCTTTTGAGATCGTACTTGAGGGTGCTTTCGGCGGCGCCGGTGACACCGTGCCGCCGATGGTTGTGATGATTCCCGGCTCGGCCATTCGCATTCCCCTGGCCTACTATTTGGTCTACAATCTCGGCTGGGGTATCAACGGTGTCTGGTGGACACTCACCATAACTTCGGCCTTGAAGGCGATAGTGTTGGCGTATTGGTTCAGACGGGGGAAGTGGAAACTGAAAGAAGTATGAGCGTCGTGCATAGACGGCAACAAGTTGTTGATTCAGAGGAAAGGACAACGATATATTGCTACCAAAGCATGTCCTGAGTAAGGAAGATTATGACTGAGAAATTCGTACGTTTTGAAAATCCAGACACGCAACTAACCGAGTACGGACGCATTGAGGCCGATCGGGTGTTGCTCTTGAAGCAGGCTCCGTGGCGCTCTACTGATACGACGGGGGAGACTTTCGCGCTTGAAAGCGTCACTTTGAAGGCGCCGGTGGAACCTTCCAAGATCGTCTGCATCGGTCTCAACTATCATGCCCACGTGCAGGCATCGCAGTCGGCCGATGAAGCGCCGGAGTATCCACTGATATTTCTGAAACCGTCGTCTTCCATAATTGGACCGGATGAACAGATCGTGCACCCGCCAGTGTCAGAGCGGGTAGATTACGAAGCCGAACTGGGCGTCGTGATCGGTCGCACGGCAAGGAAGGTGGCGCGTGAAAAAGCCGACGAGTACATTTTCGGATTGACTTGCGTCAACGACGTCACCGCGCGCGATTTGCAGAAGAAAGATGGTCAGTGGAGCCGGGCCAAAGGGTTCGACACTTTTTGTCCCGTCGGTCCCTGGATCGTAACCGGGGTCGACTGCAAGGACGTGCTGGTTGAGGGTATACTTAATGGCGAGGTGAAGCAGTCCGGCCGGACCTCGCTGATGATATTCGATGTGCCCTTCTTGGTGAGCTATGTGTCGTCGATCATGACGCTATACCCGGGCGATTTGATTTCGACCGGCACCCCGGCCGGTATTGCACCGATGAAGCCGGGCGATAAGATTGAAGTACGCGTCGAGAATGTCGGCTCGTTGGTCAATTGTATGGCGGCGGACAAATAGAGTTTGATGACTCTTACTAAAAGGCGGAGGTTATTCGACTTTGATGGCGAACGAAGATCACTCGGTTGTGTAAGACTGTTGGAGAGGCGAGGCAGGAAAGGGGTGGACGATCGATATTGGAACCACACATGACTGAGCGGCTGTACTATCACGATTCAAACCTGCTGGAGTTCGAGGCGACCATCGTTCGGACGGGTGAGCAGGACGGTCGAACCTTTACAGTTCTGGATAAGTCTGCGTTTTATCCGACCTCCGGTGGCCAGCAGTACGACACGGGGCGACTGAACACGATTGATATCGTTGACGTGCAAGAGGGACCGGAGGGTGAGGTTCTGCATTTTTCCAGGCAGCCGGTCGGTGCCGCAGGTACCGTAGTGGCGGGTGTTGTCGACAGGGAACGCCGCCGCCGTCATTGTTGTTTTCACACCGCCCAGCATATTCTCAGCCACATCTTCGCCACACTGTTTGATATGCCGACGGTCTCGGTGCATCTGGGCGAAGAGTACGGCGCTGTTGAACTGCAAGGAACCGTGCCACCCTCCGAGCAATTGGACCGGGTCGAAAAGCGCGCCAACGAGATCATCCGCGAGGCTTATCCGGTGACGATCATCTTCGCCGAAGGGGAGGAACTGGCCTCGATGCCGTTGCGAAAACCGCCTCAGCGCGGAGGGAAGGTCCGCGTTATCAGGATCGGCGAGCTTGAGTACGTAGCCTGCGGCGGCACCCACTGTTCCAACTCAGCCGAAGTCGGTATGCTCAAGATTGTCGGTCTTGAGAAACTGCGCGGACATCCTCTGGTGAAATTCCTGGTGGCCGAGCGAGCTTTCGAGGACTACCGTTCGCGGTTCGAGGTTACGTCGCAGTTGGCTCAGTCGCTGACCTGTCACCATCAGGATTTGCCGGACAAATTCGCTGCCCTCGCTGCCGAAAGCAAATCACTGCGCCGGCAACTGACGGATCTGTATAAAGAGTTGTTGCCGCGACGGGCTGAAGCTATAGCCGTAAAGGCCAGGCTTGAGAGTAAGAAACTGGTGTGCACTCTCTCAGATCTCCCTGACGCCCGCCTGACCGGTCAACTGGCGCCATTAGTCGCCGACGAGATCAACGGTGTCGCTTTGCTGGTGCATGACACTCGGCTGTTCGTGGCCTGCGCTCAGGGAAGCCGCTCTGATGCCGGTGAGTTGGCGAAACAGTTGTCGGAACGTTTCTCTCTCAAGGGCGGTGGCAATGGTCGCCTGGC
>CBDUZQ010000059.1:0-10502 GCA_965371755.1 uncultured bacterium | reverse complement strand
GGAGAAGACAAGTGAATACGACCGATCGGCCTCGTAATCTAAGGTCGGGTGGCCCATCCTTCGACTCCGCTCAGGATGAGGTTGCGTGCGGTGGGCGGACAGTCGATGAGTTTCAGTTGGGAAAGCAGGTGACAAGTCGCTACGTCAACGCGCCGGATACGAACAGGATGACCAGCACCATGAGAACCACACCGACCCCAACGGCAGCGTAGATCCATACCGGATTCTCCTTAGGTGGCGGCGCGGTTTCGGTCTTGAAAACCTGGCACTGGACCTTTTCGCGGCGTCGTCGGTCGGCCTCGCCCCAGTCAAACATGAACTCCTCAGCCGTCTGGTAGCGATGAGCTACGCGGATGGCCAGTAGTTTGCCGAGGATATCGCAGACGTCGTGGGGCAGTTCGCCGCGCATGTCATCAAGGTGCAGATTGTTACCGGAATCGTAGCCGGGGTTACGACCGGTCAGCATCTGGTGCAGAATGACACCCATGCCGTAGATGTCCCCCTGACGCGAGGCTTTGCGCTCCGGGGGCGAATACCAGTTTTTCTTGGCGGGACCATCGTAGTGAATCGGCAACCCAAAGTCAGATAGTTTGACGACTTCGTTAGCGTCGAAGAGGACATTGGATGGTCTCAGATTGCCGTGAACGATATTGTTCTTGTGAACGAAATCTATCCCCGCCGCAACCTGCAGCATGACGCCAAAGGCCTTCTCCCAATCCCACCGTCGAACCATCCGATCGGCCAGGGAACCGCCGGGGGCGTACTCCGAGATGACCACGGTGGTCTTCTTGTCGCCACCGGCGCCGAAGGTGTTGATCACGTTTTTGTGCTTCAGCGACTTTAGCAAGTTGGCCTCTTTGCGTCCGGCCTCTCCCTTGTTGTGTTTCTTGATGACGTAGAGCCGCTTGTTGAGCTTGTTCTCCACCAGAATAGTGGAGCCGAATTTGGTTTCTTTAATCGTGTCTAAATGACGACACTTGCCGAGGAATGAATCGGAATCGTCATAACTTACACCACCGCCGCCTTCACCCGGTTCGCCCACCCCGATTATCTCAAGAATAGCGTCCTTTAGCTGGACAGCCGACTGGTAGCGATCCTTCGGATCCTGAGACAGACACTTCAGGATGATATCATCGAAACGGGAATCGAGTTGACGATTGATCTCGCTGGGAAGTTTGAAGCGTCCCATCGGTTTCTTGCCGATCAATACTTCGTAAAGCATCACACCGACCGCGTATATGTCGGTAGTGTGATCGACATTAGTGGAACTTACTTTCTGTTCCGGCGACATGTAGGCAAACGTCCCCATGATCACGTCGGTCGAGGTCGTCTCGCTGTCCGGTGTGCTGACAATCTGCGCGATTCCGAAATCGGCTACCAGGGCGTTCCCCTGACGATCGATCAACACGTTGGCCGGTTTGATGTCGCGATGGATAACGCCGTTCTTGTGGGCGTAGTCCAGCGCCTTGCAAACCGACACGATTGCTTCCAGCTTGGTTCTAATGGGAATCTTGCCGGCGTTGATCACTTCCCGCAGATTGGTGCCATCCACATACTCCATTACAAAGTAACAGCGCCCGCCGGCTGTGCCGCGATCTATGACATGCACGATATTGGGATGATTCAGCCGACCCACGACCAATGACTCGCGCTCGAAGCGTCGAACTATATCGGGGTTGGAGGTAAACCTGGGAAAAAGTATCTTGATAGCGACATCACGATCCAGCGATTCCTGCCGCGCTCGGAAAATCTCCGCGATACCACCCTGGCCTATTTTGCCGGTGACGACATAGTCGCCTATCCGGACCTCCTTCTTTTCCTGCACATCGGTAGTCATTCTAAATACTCAAAAAAAACAGGGACGGCCCTTTATGGGCAGTCCCTATAATAATCGGCAGAATCTGCCTGGATCATTATTTGACGAGGATCATTTTCTTGGTCAGACTCGTTGATTCGGCGGTCAACCGGTAGAAATAAATACCGCTGGGGGCCGATGAAGCATCGAACTCGACCTGATGGACGCCGGCGGTCATAGGACCATTCACCAGCAGGGCCGTCTTCTGGCCCAGGACATTGAACACTTCGAGTTTGACATGGCCGGCCGTCGGCAGGGCGAACTCTATTGTGGTCGTCGGATTGAACGGATTGGGGTAGTTCTGAGCCAGACCGAATTGCCCCGGCAGGGCTTGATCGGCTGCGTCGTCGTCGACGGCGGTCGGCATAAGTACCATAATCTCGCCGGGACTGAAGCCGGACGGCAGCTTGAGTTCAAGGCCTTCGGCATCGGTGAATCCGATTCCGGACCAGAGTACCGAACCCTCACCATGATAGACCGAATCGATGGCAATCGCTCCGACCGGCGCCAGGGACGAGAGGGTGAAATGCATGGTGGCCAGCACGCCTTCGGCGGCGGATACGGTGGCTATCGGGAAGACGTTGTAGTTGGGGTAGTAGTTGATCGAAAGAGTGTCCGATACGGGATCGATTAGATCTGAGGCGCCCATACCGGCGGGTTTGATCGATGTCGCGTAGGAGACCGAGTCCAGCCTGAGAAACGGGCTGCTGAACTTGAGCGGCAACTGCATACCGGCAATGGCCATGTTGTTCCCGACCAGCCTGACGTTGACCTCAAAGTCGGCGCCGGGGTTCACCTCGACCATATCGACCATAACCGTACCCGCGAAGCTGGAAAACTGGGCTGCAGCCAGCGATGGCAGGACCAGCAAGATCGCTATCAGAATCGGTAACATTTGTCGTTTCATCGACTATCCTTTCGCTTGCGCATCATTATCGTTGCCTGTCATAACGGGTGCGGCTCAATCGGCGAACCCGCCAACGTCACTAAGTGCAAACCTCGTGCCCCTGGCCGAGTCAACAGGGCGTTGTCGGCAGGCTGTTCAATCGGTGCACAGCCGGTAGAATGATTCGTTGATTGGCAATGGGTTACTGAAGTAAGCAGGCGTCTTCTTGCAGCGATTTCGAGTGATCAGTGAAACCCGGCGGGCAAAGCAAATGCGCAGAATACTGCCCAAGCGGCAATCGGGTGCAGATTCACTACGACTGAAAGGACGCAACGCAAAGAACGGCCGCAGAGGAGCCGTCAGAAAGGCTCAATCCCAGTCGGTCTTGATGTTGACAAACATAGTCTGGTTGTTGCGCCAAACCAACAGAATCAGTTCGCTGGGTTTGGCCTCTTCGACTTGTTCCATAGCCGCTCGGGCATCGTCGACAGTACTGATCTCCGTTTCTCCGATACGCTGGATGATATCGCCGAACTGGAGGCCGCCGACAATAGCCAGACCACCCTGGTCCATCCTAGACACGAAGACACCATTGAAGGTTGCGGGGTCCAGGTTCAGATAAAGGTAGTCGTCGAACACCAGATCACGCACCTTGAATTCGAGGTGCTCATTCTCATACTCAGGCGCGTCGGTGGGGCCGATGGGAGCTTTTTCCAATGAAGCCAACAGGGTCAGCGTGTCCACCTTTCCGTTGGTCGTGCGAAGGACTGTCATCTCGACCGAGGCGCCCGGACCCAACTCAGCGATCCGGCGCTGGAATATGGTCAGGTTCTCGTCGCGGTCGACAGCAACCTGTTCCCCGTTCACCAGAATGATAACATCACCCACCTGCAACCCGGCTTTGGCGGCCGGCGAATTCCTGAGGGCTTCGTTGACGATAATACCACCGGAAGTGCTCAGTCCCCAGTAGTCGGCGATGTCGGAAGTAAGTGCCTGAAGTCTGATCCCCAACCAGGCGCGGTCCTCACCGGTGCGAGTCGGTGGGTCGGCAATAATCCGCTCGAGACGATCGGCGGTGATCACACCAAGAAGCGGTACCCCAAATCGACCGAGCGCTTCCATCAGTCCGGCGGCGTCGTGACCAGCCGCGGCCGGATCAATCAAGGATCCCAGAACACCCACCGGCTCCAAATCCTCGTCAAAAAGCACCGACGTCGTTTGCAGCGGATGGAAACCGACGGTCAAAGCAAAACGGATCGGCGACTGTACTATCGATGATACCATGCCGACGTCAGCCGCTATCGGCGGATCAATGAACTCCGGGAGCAGCATGTACAGCCCCAGCCATTCGCCCACCTCAAACTTGCTCCGGTCTTTGAATTTGATCGGTCGGAAAGACTGGCCATCGGCGCCGACTATCCTGATGAAACCAATTCCGGTGAAGCGATCGACACCCAGGTATTCGCCGTCGTATGAGGCGCCGTCCAGGGTGGAGACTTCGATACTAGTCGGCTCTGAGGTCACACTGATACCGGGCATGGCAGCCATGAAACCGGCGGCCGAAAGGTCGCTGCCGTTGAACATCACCAACCCGTCTTCGGTGACAATGGTCCCGAGATACCGCTCCTGCTGTTCAGTGGAGTGAACCCCAAACGATATCTCCAGTTCCATATCAATGATGACCGTAAATGGTTGGATTTTCTTATGTAGACGCTCAAAGTCGAACTCCTGTCCCCAGCCCGAGGGAGCCAGCCCCCCCATGAAAACCAGGAGTAGCCCGGCCAAAGCCACAGCTTGCGAAAGTCTTCTGATTCCAGCGCTATTCATCGGTTGGTTCTCCCTGTTCATCGTCGGTTTTCAGAAGTACAAAGCGCCTGGCTCCGCCTCTCTTGACGGTTAAGAGAATGCGCTCGGCGTCGGATTCGTCGAGTTGCTGATAAAGCTGGATGAAGTCACTCAGTCCCGCCACCTTTTGATCGTTCACCTGCAGGACTACATCATCACGCCGCAGCCCCCCTTGATCGGCCGAGCCTACTCTCTTGACACCAACCACAAAGACGCCGGAGGTGTCATCGAGCTGGTTTTCGATCTGCATCTGCTGAGTGATAGCCTTGACCGTGAAGCCCCAGTTCTCACATTCGAAATCCTCTCCCTGCAAGTCTCCCAACAGCCCGGTCTGAAGCGAGAAACGATACTCCTGCTCACCACGCAGCAGTTTGAGTTCAATATCGCTACCCGGAGCGCGATTGGCGATCAGGGCGTAGAAGGCAGGCAGTTCCTCCGCAAACCGAGCCGACACCGGTTGGTCGTCAACGGCCAGGATAACATCACCCGCTTTCAGAAAGGCGGCTTCAGCCGGAGAACCGACGTCTATCGATGAGATCAACACCCCCGAGTTGACGGCGGTGCCAAAGTGGACCTCCATCTCCTGCATTGCCTGGCAGTGCAGACCGATCCAGCTGCGAGTAACCCTGCCGTCTTTGATAATGGCCTCGGTGACCCCTTTGACCACATTGACCGGGATAGCGAACCCAAGATTGTTGGCGAACATTGTGGCCCGCGAATTGATACCGACCACGCGACCCGCCATGTCGACCAGCGGACCGCCGGAGTTGCCGGGGTTTATGGCTGCGTCGGTCTGTATCCAGAGATTGTAGCGACCGGTCCGCTCGCCCGAGGGCAATCGCACTTCACTGGAGAAATAGCGATCCCGAGTCGAGATGACACCGGCCGAAACCGATCTTGACAACGACAGTGGCGAGCCCATAGCCAGAACATACTGGCCGACTTCGATCGAATCGGAATCGCCGAACTCGGCGGTGTGAATCTCCCCGGTGTAGTCGTCCAGCTTCAGCTTGATTACGGCAATATCAGTCGGGGGATCACCACCGATGAACTCAGCCGACACCACTTCCTTGTCGTAGAGAGTGCACAGGATTCGTTCGGCCTTCCCGGCCACATGATAGTTGGTCACGACGTAGCCATCCGGGTGGAAAATCACACCGGAACCGACCACCGCCTGTTTCTCCAGTTCGCCGGTACGGTAGTTCTTGATCACCGGCTGGATATGCACCACCGCCGGCATCACGCGGTCACGGGCACGATAGATTTCTTCCTGGGCGACGCCGGCCGGCCAGACCGGTAGCGATCCCAGAATCGTCAAAGCAGTTGTTATCAATAAGAGTCTGATCATCAGCACTTCCTGTTGGTTTTCAATCTCGTAACCATCGCCACCGGTGGTTCTGTCCACTGCCAGCGGCAAAGACAGCCGGAGTATATTGCATTCTTATACCTGTCGGCAAGTTGTTTGTGCCTCATTGATTGTAATGTTAGTATGAAAACGGGCGCGGAGAGTCTATTAGGTCAGCATCCTTGTGATCCTGACATCCCGGGCAGGTTTTGGGGAGGCCTGCCCTATAAGAACTACTGAGCGATTGTCAGTCTTTGAAATAGATATCGACCGAGCCCAAACCGACATCAAGCTCCAGGGTAATTCTAATGTCGGCCTCGTCGAAATCATCCGATTCGTAAATACCGTCGCGAACCTCATCGAGATCGTCATTGTGGAAGTCCACCGACGAGAACCAGCCGGGCTCGCCGGTTTCAACTCGTACCGGTATGCCCTTCGGCAAAATGATCTCCGCTGACCCAAGCCCGATATCAATCGATATCTCTGACTCGCCGGTGTATTTGCCCCGAAAATCGAGATCGAAGGACCCTGCCCCGCCGTCGAAATTGAATTGCTCGAAGTTGGCGTTACCCAGGTTCCTGAATTCAAGCGAGGCCGCGCCGGCGTCAACATCAAAATCCACCATCCGTCGGGGATTGGGGCGAGAGAAATCCACCTCACCGACGGCAGCGCCGATCTCGATCGATAGTTCGGTTATGGGGATACCTCCCAGATCCATCTCAGCATCACAGGCGCCGGCTTCTATTTCCAGAACCATGGGATAGCGGTTTGAGAGGACGACCTCCCAGAGATTTTTTTCGGTGTCGATATTTCGCTTGCGGCGTATGATTGATTCCAAGTACAGATGACCGGTTCCGCGCCGAACGTTATAGTCGATTTCGCACTCGATCCTGCGCGGATCGTAGTCAACATCGACGGTGGCAACTTCCGCCATATCATCTGACGAGATGATGATCTCCCCGGCGCCAAACTCGATACTCACTTCGACTTTCTCGGCCCCCTCAGCATCTATTTTTTCGGAAAGATGTTCCATCTTGCCTGCCGAAACTGAAAACGTCAAGACAAGAATTATCAGAATCGCCGGCACCAATACACGTAGTAGCATCTCTGGATTCTCCTTCCAGTTGGTCACTCTTCTGTTCTTACATACGTCGCCGACAGGGTCATGTTTCATCGACCCCGGAAACAGTGTCAGACCCAGGGCTGGGGAACTGCTCCGGACGTATAGGTGGCGGCGCCGGTGGCGGTGGTTCCGCAGCGCTTTTGGCCCGGTCTTTCCAGTCGAGATACTCGCGCACACCAAATCGCGTAAGGAAAGCCGCCCCGACCCCGGACGAAACTGGAAAAGCGGTCAGGAGAATCGCGAGAATCAGGAAGAACACGCCGAATCCTTCGGCGGTGGCCCCGCTTGAACCCAGTAGGATGGCCGAAACGAACCAGAGGCTCATGACCAGAAGAATGCCCACCGTAGTTTGAAACAGCCGGCTCTTCTCGCCACCAAGGAACCTTCGAGCGAAGGATCGTCCGATCATGTTGCCGAACGCAACCATCCCCAATACCGCTGTCAGGACGTAAGCAAGAGGCACCAGCGGTGTCAGCGGTATTCCGACAATTGTAATGGCCACCAGCACAATCAGCGGCGGCAATAGTAGCCACAGCAGAAAACCAAGGAAGAACGCCTTGATTTTGCAGCACTCAAAACACGCGCAGAAGTTATTCACGTGACGGGGCGCCACGATAATCAGAAGAACACCAGAGATCAGCAGAAAAGCGGTGAACGAGGACACTACGACGATACCCACAGCCGAAAACGGCGCGCCGAAATCAATGTCCAACGGGGAAGCCTTCTCAACGATATCCCCCCCAACGATCCCCCCCTCCCGCACTACAACTTTGGGTGCCTGGATGTTGCCGTCGACCCGTCCCGTCTCGGTCACCAGTACACGTTTGTTCAGCGATTCGACATCACCGACCACCCAACCCTTGACGGTAACACGGCCCAGCACCGTGATGTCGTCATCGACAAACTCATCGTAGCCGACTGTTACGGGTCTGGTTTCAAACGGCTTAATCCATATTTCCTCGGTACACCGTTGCTCATGAGATGCTTCGGCATTTCTATCGTCGACAAGTCGATCATCTGGAACCGTCTCGTCCGGTTCAGGGATACCAAGAACAAAGACCTCCCGCTCGAAATCGTAGTACCAATCATAGCCGGCCGTATCGACTGTAACAACGCCGTTATCGTCTAAGCTAATCTCGTTGAAGATTGTATCGGTTGGTTTGTCGGATGCGTCTGTCGACTGAGCGGAGCCTGACCATACCGATGCACAGACCAACCCGGCGACGGTCAGAAAGATACGAATGGCACACGGAGTTTTCATTTTCAAACCAACATCCCATGTTTGCCAACCCGGCCTAATAGGCGGCCAGGGTGACGTCGCCCGAGCTCGAGCTTAGTTCGATACGTATTCCGCCGCGTCCGAAAACACCTTCCAGGTAGTTGTCGGTCATCGATTGCACTGCCACCGGTAACTCGGTGGCTATGACGCCCGATTTGGTTTCCATCCTCAGCGCGCCGGCGGATCGTTGGGGCACGGAAAACACAATCGCTCCGGAACCCGTCTGCACAAAATAATCGCGCGGGCTGTCCAATTCAGTCCGCACATAAACGTCGCCGTCATCGCTTTCAAGATCAATAGCGCCGCGCATTTGCTGGATCTTCACAGAACTGGAGATCGACTTGATCCTGATATCGCCCTCTACCCACTGCAGGTCAATCTCGCCCTCGGCTTGCCGGATGGTCACAGGTCCCACCAGAAACTCCCCGTGAGTAACACCGGACCCGTTCTCGATATCTACCGAACCCTCCACGTTCTGAATTCGGATGGTAAGTGGTCCCACCTGATACTTTCCGTGAGTAACATCAGACCCGTTCTTGATATCTATCGAACCTTCCACGTTCTGAATATCGATCTCTCCCGAAAGTTGCCGAATGTTAAGGGAACCGAACAATGACTCCCCGTTGACGCTGCCAGAGCCATTGTCGATGGAGATATCACCGTCGACAGAAACCAATTCGATTTGAGCTGCCTTAGCTCGGATGGTAACCGTCTCGAAGGCCGGAGCTGTGATGCGGAAATCGACGTTTCCATAGTGAGACGCGCCGTCCTCGAATTTCTTACCCAACAGCGATCGGTCTTCGTCGCTCAGGGGTAGATAGTTGGTAGCTATAGCCACCTGGTTGCCGCCTTGTTTTACCTCTATGTGTATCAGGTCGGCCACTCTTCTGGCGTCACTGAACTCCTGCCCCCACACCCGCTTGATACCTTCGATAATAAGATGGTTGCCGCTGCCCTGAGTGATATATACATTACCGGCGGTAAGGGAAAGTTCAAGGTGGATCGGGGCGGTAACCTCCAACGTCTTTTCAAACTCGAACCAGGCTTCAGCAATAGTGGAAGAAGGCGTCATCATGGACGCAAACACAACGAGCGCCGCCAGTCCGACCGAGTGCCGCCGTATCATGTTCAGTCCTCCATCTCCGTATCAGATCGCGTTCTTCAGCTTCTTCTTCAGAAGCTCACGAGCCCTGAAGATCCTTGCTTTGACCGTACCAATCGGTATACTTAGAAGATCGGCGATTTCCTCGTACGATTTATCGTCCTTGTGCCGGTAGATGATGACCTCGCGGTACTTGTTGGGCAGAGACAGGATCGCCTCCTCAATCGACAACCTCTGTTCTTTGCGCTCCAGGACGATTCCCGGATGATATGAGTAGTCAGGTATCTCTATCTCGACAGTGCCGTCTTTGGTCTCCAGCTTGCGATCAAGAGAGAGCGCCTTGATCCGTTTCTTGCGCAGGTGATCAATGGAGCTATTGGCTGCAATCTTGTAAAGCCATGTTGAGAAGCGGTATTCGGAACGATAACTGGCCAGCGAGGCAAAGGCTTTCATGAAAGTCTCCTGCACCAGGTCGTTGGCCGTTTCCTTGTCGCGTACGATCTTAAACACGATCTGAAAGACGGCTGAACGAAACCGGTGGGTCAGTTCGGTGTAGGCTCTCTGGTCACCCCCCAAAGCCCGGCTAATCAGCGCTATCTCGCTTTCGGGCAACGATCTGTTTCTTTCACTTAGCAGTTACGTCTCTCATCTGATTCGGTTTCACTTCCAACCAAATATGATATGAAACAGAGCACATGCTCACAAGCTAAAAGGCAGTACGGTTGTATTTTGGCCGGAGTTACTTTTCGACTGGATCGGTCGAACTGTGGTCCACCTGAACCCACCAGAGGAGCAGGCTTGTTGACAAACCTCGTTTGTGGGTGCTGTCGGGCGACTCGCCCGACGGCCGGCTGACGGGTGGCCACCCCCAAAGCGACTTTGAGGGTGCCACTGGTCACTCTCGCGAATTCGGTGCACACAGGAACATGAAACTTTACATGCATGCTCCACTTGTCTATATTCGTTTCATATTAGCAAGAGGTATATACGAAAACTAACCACAAAAAGTCTCCAGCTCCGGGTTATTCCACAACCCTTTCGATTCTCATAGCTCTCTGGCTAATCGC
>CBDUZQ010000058.1:0-10582 GCA_965371755.1 uncultured bacterium | reverse complement strand
TGACGGCGCCACAGTAAACTATCGCACCGAAGCATTTCGGGGTTGTTTCTGTCATGTAGGTGCTGTCAGGCGACCCGCCTGACAGCCATCACGTGTGAAGGCAGGCGTCGGGCGGGGTCGCCCGACACCACCCGACCGGTACCCCACCAAGAGCGAAGCGTCTGGTGGGCTCTTTATGTTGCAGCCGAACGGATATTTGACCGATTAAGTCTATCTTTTTGATGTTGACAAGACCCAACAATCACTTATTGTGCAGTTAGTTAGAGCACGTACATACACACGAGTTCTCAGGATTACTGCAAATTGGACGAAGTTTACACATAGAGGTAACTGTTGGAGGAGCAATGAGACTATTTATCGCAGCGTTGTTGCTAATGGCGTTCCTGGTAGGATCCGCCGCCGCGGATTCGGACGAGCTTGGGTTCGGCCCGAACCTGCTTCGTAATCATCCCGATGTAACCACCTACCGCGCCACCGAGAAAGGCGTCACACGCTATGTTGAAGGAACGTTGATGAAATCAGTTCCTTCCGGTCAGGAAGTGACCGCAGCGATTTCATTCTTCGAGGCCAACAAGGGCGCCTTCCAAATGGCAGAACCAAGCGAAGAACTCAGAGTTAAGAAAGTCGAGACCGATCAGTTCGGAAATATCCACATCCGTTTCGATCAGGTTTATCAAGGTGTCCGGATCGTTGGCGGAGTGCTGTTGGCGCATTTTACGGCCGATGGTGATCTTAAGACAGTCAATGGTTGGTACGAGTCCGGTATCGACATCGATGTAACCCCGGTCTATTCTGCTGAAGACGCCGTCGCCCGGGCCGAGGAGCATTTGGCGACTTTCTTTGGTGAGGGAAAGCCAGACGAGGCGGAACTGGTTGTGTTCCCATGGGAAGGGTACAACTACCTTTGCTGGCGGACGGTTATCTGGTCCGACACGCCGATGGGACGCTGGGAGTATCTGATCGATGCTCATTCCGGCGAGGTCGTCTACAATGCTAATCGCATTATGGATGCCAACGACGTCGGCACCGGCATCGGTGTCATGGGTGACTGGCGCTACCATATCGATACCGATTGGACCGGGTCGCAATACCAGATGCGCGACTACACCCGCCAGGCGGCTAACAACCCTCATGGCCACGACGGTCAGATGCCTCCCGGCAATTATGTCCAGACAAATATCGCATCGACTTCGTTGCCGGGATCCATCGCCACCGATGCCGATAATACCTGGACTGCCTCCACCCAGGCGCCAGCCGTTGACGGGCAGGTTTATACCGGTCTCGTGTACGACTACCTGCTGCATCATCTCGGACGCAACGGCTTCGATGATGCCGGCGCTACCATGCTCACCAGTGTCAATTATTCCGCCCAGGGTGATAACAACGCCTATTGGAACGGCAGTCAGATCGTGATCTGGAGTTGGTCGACCGGTTGGCGCTCGCTGGCCGGTTGTCCCGATGTGGTCGCGCATGAGTGGGGACACGCCGTGACCGACTATTGTTCCGACCTGGTCTATCAAATGGAATCCGGAGCCCTCAACGAATCGTTCTCCGACATAATCGGAGCGGCGTTTGAGTGGGCTCATGATACTCTGGACACGCCTGACTGGCTGATGGGGGAGAATGGAAGGCTCACCGGGGAAGGCTTCCGCGACATGGAGAATCCGCATAATGCCAATGATCCAGACTACTATGGCACCTCTGATCCCTACTGGATCGATCAGGACGGCTGTACGCCATCATCGAGCAATGATTACTGCGGCGTGCACACCAACAGCGGCGTCGGCAACAAGTGGTTTTTCCTGCTTTCCGATGGCGGCACTCACCACGACGTGACGGTGACCGGTATCGGCGTGCAGAACGCCATGCTGATTGCCTACCACGCCAACGCCTATTACTGGAGCGTCAACACCGATTATCACGAAGGCGCCCTGGGGACGCTCTCGGCGGCCATGGATCTCGATCCGAGCGGCGCCTGGGCCGCACAGGCAGCGAATGCCTGGAATGCTGTTGGAGTTTCAACACCCGGACCGTCTTTAATTTTCAGCTACCCGCTGGGTATACCCGAGATTATTGCGCCGGGCGTGACTACGACCTTTGAGGTGGTGGTGAGCGGTTACTTGGGCGGCGAGCCGTTGCCGGGCAGTGGTCGCCTCTTTTACTCGATTGACGGCGGTGTTTGGGCGGATGAAGCGATGACGCAGTTGCTGGATAACCACTACGAAGCAACGCTGCCGGTGCTCGACTGTGGCAGCTACGTCGAGTTCTACGTCCGTGCCCGCGAGGTATCGTCAGCCTACTTCTTTGATCCTGATCCTTCCAGCCCCAACCGGGCCGATCCGGCAACCAACGTCATCACCGTGTTTGCCGACGACTTTGAGACCAATCAGGGTTGGAGCGTCAGTGGCGATGCCGGCGACGGCCAGTGGAACCGAGGCACGCCGGTGGGTGGCGGTGATCGCGGCGACCCACCCACCGACTTCGACGGCTCCGGACAATGCTACCTGACGGATAATGTCGATGATAATTCCGACGTCGATGACGGCACGACGACTCTGATCTCGCCAACCATAGACCTTTCGATCGGCGACGGTAAGATTCATTACGCTCGCTGGTATTCCAACAACTTCGGCGCCGATCCGAATAACGATGAGATGCACATCTATATCTCAAACAACGATGGTTCCAACTGGGTGCTGGTTGAGACGGTGGGTCCGGTAGATCAGGCCGGCGGCGGTTGGTACGAGAATACCTTTGTGGTCTCGGATTTCGTGACCCCGACTAGCCAGATCAAACTACGCTTCGATGCTTCCGATCTCGGCTCCGGCTCGGTGGTCGAGGCGGCCATCGACGACGTCACGGTGACAGTCTATGAGTGCGAGCAAAACCGACCGGTGATCATTACTGAAGACGTCCCCGATTGGACGGAAGGGCTGGCTTATTCTTCGCAGTTGGAATCAGTCGGCGGTACCGCTCCTTTTGTGTGGACCGACAAATATGGAGACCTCGCCGGTACCGGTCTGAGTCTGTCGACCGATGGTCTGCTGTCCGGGACGCCGAGCTCAACCGGCACCCGCTCCTTTACGGCCATGGTGACCGACGATAGTCTTTACTCCGACGAAGTGCTCTTGAGCTTCATGATCAATCCGGTGGTGGAGATCACTACCACCTCGCTGCCCGACCGCACGGCCGGTGAGACCTACTCGGAGCAGCTTGAAGCTACCGGCGGCACTGGCGCCAAGACCTGGACGGACAAGTTCAATGAACTGGACGGTACGGGTTTGACGCTCTCGACCAGCGGGCTGGTATCCGGCACGCCGGTGGCTGGCGCCGTGTCGTTCACGGCCGTGGCTACCGATCAAGTGGGCTCCGACGATGAGCAGGTTCTGGGCATGACCATCAATCCGGAATTGCTGATTACTACCACCAGCCTGCCGGATGGTGTGCAGGGCAACGAGTACTCCCAGCAGATTGACGCAACCGGCGGCACCGGCGTCCACGCCTGGGTGGACAAGAACAATGACCTGGTTGGCTCCGGTTTGATTCTCGCGTCGACCGGCCTCGTATTTGGCATTCCGATGGCTGCCGGTGTTCGGAACTTCACGGCGAGGGTAACCGATGAAGGCGGCGGTGTGGATGAACGCGCCTTCAGTGTTACCATTGGTGAGCCGGTCGGCATTATCACCGAAGATTTGCCGGACTGGACCGTCGATGCGGCTTACTCTCAGCAACTTATTGCGTCCGGCGGCGCCGCACCCTACACCTGGACAGACCGTGATGATGATCTCGCCGGTACCGGACTCGTCCTGGCCTCAGATGGAATGTTGTCGGGTACACCGACCACGGTTGGTTTGATTAGTTTCTGGGCGGTGGTGACGGACGACGACAGCGGATCTGATGAGAAACAGTTCAGTTTCATGATCAATTCGCAAATCCAATTCCTGACTTATGTCTTGCCTGATTGGACTGAAGGTATAATGTATAGTTTGCAGATAGCTGTGGCCGGTGGCACCGGCGTCAAGACCTTCACCGACCAGTTCAATGATCTCGCCGGCACCGGATTGACCTTATCGACGAGCGGTCTGCTGTCGGGCGTGCCATCTTCGGCCGGGCCGATCAACTTCACGGCGCTGGTCAATGATGAAGGCGGCGCCTCAGAGAGTTGGGAATACGGGTTCACGGTCAATGAGGCAGTAGCCATCGTCACGACATCGTTGCCCGATGGCGCTGAAGGCGCTTCCTATTCTGAGCAGCTAATGTCTTCAGGCGGTACCGGGACGATTCTCTGGTTTGATCAGTACGATGATCTCGTTGGAACCGGGTTGGTGCTATCGCAGAATGGCCTCTTATCCGGGATACCGGTAACCGCACAGACCGTCAGTTTCACTGCTCAGGCGTTCGACGAACTCGCCAGCGCTGATTATAAAGTGTTTGCATTCGAGATTGTGCAATCGTTCGTCTGCGCCGACATCGACAACGATGGTGAAGGACCGAACATCTCCGACCTCGTTTACCTCGTCGACTTTATGTTCAACGAAGGTCCGCCGCCGCCGATCGTAGCCGCTGCTGATTTCGACGGCGACGATGAGATAACCATCGCCGACCTGGTAGCGCTGGTGGACTTCATGTTCAACGAAGGTCCCGTGCTGACATGTGATTGACGTTTTCGCTGACTAAAGCAACTTAGTTCTGTTTGATGAGTCGCCGTACCTTTGATGGTATGGCGACTTGTATGTTGAAGAACCCACCAGCACTGCCTATGGCGGGCGGGCTACCGGGTGTGGAATAAAGACTTGGCGGGCGTGAAGCTCGTCATGCCGGACTTGATCCGGCATCCAGTTCCGGATTCGAAAATCGGCTCTTGCCGGTATAACGGAGGAAGAAAGTTTTAGTGCGCGGTGGACGTCCTCGTCTACCGCGTTCATCGCGAGTGGCTGTCGGTGCGCGGGGACGTACGCCGATCACAAAAGCCGAATGTCGCTGTTCAACCCATAGATTCTTGGGGAAAGTCCGACGACGTTTTGCCTTGCCAAGAAATGCAATTACCCTATATTGCTATCATACCTTACGATCGTCCTGATGACGACCGGTTCACACCATTCCCGACCGAGACCGACAGCGTTCGCGTCGGCCAAACCCCTCTGGAGGATACTGTGCAATGAGGATCAAACTGTCTGTTTATATGTTGCTCGCAAGCCTGATCTTGTTCGCGACGGTTAGCGCCCTGCCGCCGATAGAAACCAGTCCGTTCTGGCAATCCGGAGAATACAACGTCTACGGTACCGGCATGATTTGGGAAGACTGCAACAACGACGGCTACATCGACGTGTTCTTCGGCAACGGCAACGATATCGTGCTGGCCTCCAATACTATTTATCTGTCCCAGTATGGCAGCTTGCCGTCGGCGGCTTCCTGGTACTCATCAAACGCTGAGTACTCCGGGCATTGTGCCGTGGGTGACATTAACGACGACGGTTTTGTGGATTTCGCCGTGGCCAACTATCTGGGGTCCGAAGGGTTTTCCACCGCCAATTATTCCAACTTGTATCTCAACTCCGGCGGTCTTCCAAATCACACGCCGGACTGGTACAACGCCGATTCGATCTACACGTTCTCCTGCGCTCTGGGCGATCCCGATGGTGACGGCGACCTCGACCTGGCCTTTGCCACCGGTGATGCTTACACCTCCGTCTACACACCCGAGCGGATTTACTTCAACGTGGATGGGTCGCTTGAAACATTGCCGGGCTGGCAGTCGGCGGTGGTAGATGCTACCATGGATGTCACCTGGGGAGATGTCGACAACGATGGTGACCTCGACCTGGCTTTCGCTTATGATAACATGGGTGCGGCGGTTTTTCTCAACAATGCCGGCACGATCTCTACCACGCCGGGGTGGCAGTCACAAAACTCAGATCCGGCCAACACGTTGATCTTTGGGGATGTGAATAACGACGGCTGGCTCGATCTCGTGGTGGCGTTCAATTACCAACTGGGATCAGGCGGGTTTTTCTGTGTCTATTTCAACGACGGTGCAGGCAATCTCGGCATCAATCCGGGCTGGGAGTCGGCTACCCCCGGGTATGGGTCTGGGGTGTCACTCTATGATTATGACAACGACGGCGACAACGACCTGGCCGCAGGGCGATGGTGGGATCAGCCGCGCATCTATGAGAACATCGGTGGGACATTCACCACCACGCCGGTATGGCGAGCCGATCCATCGACAGTGGTGGAGGAGATGGCCTGGATCGATGTCGACGGCAACGGGGTGGAACAGCGGGCCGACACTTTCTATACCGCCGGGCGCAAGCTCTTCTATGTTGCTCATCAACCGCTTTTCAGCCTCGATTCGGTAAAGGTCGATGGTGCTGTGTTGCCGCACGGAGACTACTGTTACGACTTGGTGTCGGGATGGGTATCTCTGGGAACGGCGCCGACCGTCAGTGCTATAGTTTTTTACAAATACTCTTTCACCAATGACCTGGCTATTTCCCACTGGGATACGTACAACATGGTGTTTGCCAACACTAATCGTCCGCCGGTGGATTTCTACGCCGACACCACGATCGGCTGGGCGCCGCTGACGGTACGGTTTACCGACAGCTCGCTCAGTGCTGGTGAGTGGCAGTGGCGTTTCGGGGACGGCGGTAGCTCCTCGGTGAACAATCCCGAGCATACCTATGTCACTGGTGGGGCGTTCGATGTCTACCTTGCGAACCTGCTGCCGGATGGATGGCACAACCATACGACCAAGAAGATGGTCGTGACCCTGGCTGACACGATAATCATACCCGACGGTTTCCTGCCGCCGGGCGGAACGGTTTCCATCCCTGTTTACTTGCGCAACTCTCATCCGATGAATGAACTGGTCTTGCCGGTGTGCTACGCAGGTGATATCGATTTGACTTACCTTGGTTTCGATATCGTCTCCTGCCGCACCGACTACTTTGACTATGTCGCCCTGGCTGGGTTCTCACCTGCGTCGAAGAAACTGGCCTTCAGCTTCAAAGCCGGTGTTAATATCGGGAATCCGCCATTGTCCCCCGGCTACGGTCCAATTATCAACCTGAACTTCAGTGTGGGCAGCGGGTCCGGAACAAATGTGCTCGACACCGTCACTCTGGGTACGCGAGAGTTGGAGCTTGACGCCGGTTACGTCGTCTACCAGCCGCGAGTAGTGGCCGGGGTCTGGCGGACGGGCCTATGCGGTGATATCGACGGAAATGGCACCGTGGCTGATATAGCCGACCTAGTGTACATGGTTGATTATATGTTCACCGGGGGACCACCGCCGGTGGATATGGATACCGCCAATGTCGACGGCCTGAACGGACTCGACATTTCCGATCTGGTATACATCGTAGACTACATGTTCAACAGCGGTCCGCCGCCGGTCTGTTAGCGTCCTGTTCGTCTAAGAAAACTCATAGACATACAAGACGGCCGCTCTCCTGTGTGGGAGCGGCCGTAATCGTTCTATTTGTCTCGGGAGAGCGGCGCTAGAATCCGGTCTCGCGGATGTATGTGCTTGTGTAGCCGTCAATCACTGTCTGGGCCAATACCAGTGTGTCAGCACTAAGCTCCATGACCCAATCGGACGGCAGTTGTTCATCTTCGTATTTTAGAATCCAACCCATCTGCGAATTCAGAGGGTTCGATTCATACGACAGGAAATACTTCCCTGCCGACACCAATGCCTTATTGTAGGTGTATACGTAATTGCCCACAGTATCGAATACCAACCGGCGCATGTAGTCCACACTGTCGGCATATATCGTGTCGCCGGTTATGCCGCCGGCCGACATGACCCAATTCCAAGTGCCTACTTCGCCGAGGTCCACCTCCTCAGCCGCCGGCGGCGTACCACGAGAACAGGAAAGCATCATGCAAGTAACAGTGAGCAGTATAACTGCAAGAGATATAGCCTTTGTGGCTCTGGTCATTTTGTTGTCCTCCAACTCTGTCATATCAACTTGTTCTCGGCGGGGAATATTATCAAAACCTCTCATAGGTGTGCGTATAGCCATTAACAATCAGATCTGTTAATACCAGTGTGTCGCGCCCGAGGAACTCCACGGTCTGAGGAGCATGAATTCCATCTGCGTAGCGCAGCACCTTCTTGCGTACAGAGTCGACATCTTCCCAATCAATAGTGTAGCCGACCTCCCATTCGGGTTGCGTGAAACTCCCGGACGTATCAGTCTCCCAGAATTCCACTGTCAACAGGGGATTGAATACCAGAGCGCGTGCAAATGAGACCGAATCTACATGGAGCAGTTCATTGTTGAGGCCGCCATCGGACTGAAGCCAGAACCAGACACCTTGTTCAGCTGTAAATACTGACTGCATCGGGGCATCACTTCGGGAACAACTCATGCCGATAACGCCAAGGGTAGCGATTGTCATTGCCAGGAGTAAAGCCAACGCTGTTTTTCTCATCGTCTATTCCTCCGTAACTCGGTCTATCGTTATGTCACACCTCAACCAGAGCATCACGCTCCATCAATCGCGGGGAAATCTACAACAATGTTATTGGTTTGTCACTAACTTTTTGGATGTTGGCCGGCAGCAAGGCAGGTTTCGGTCGCTATTTTCCCGAGGCATAATGCCGGCGGAGGTCTTTGAGTAGCGGATCGCCTTCCTGCAAATCCCACCAGACATCATCGGGGTCGGCTCGGCGGATCATGCCGACCATCAATGGACTGACACCTTGGTGGCAACGCAGGAGGACATCCTCGTATTCCACACCGATTATTTCCCATTTGCCGGAACCGGTCGACATCACGTAGCGACATGGTTTGACCACGCCGGTACAGAGCGACTGAGCACCGGAGAAAACCTCGTGACCCTCACGCAGCGAGAGCGCGTAACGTTCGTTACCGCGAGCTGGTCGACACTGAAAGACGTAGTATGGCTGTATGCCGGCCTTAGCGGCGGCATACCAGAGATCTGCCAGAACGTTCGGATCGTCATTGATGTTCCGTAACAGAGGTGTCTGAATCATGAAAGTGTAGTTGGGGAAAGCCCTGACCACGTCGACCAGGGCGGGCCGAATTTCCTCGGGACGCACTACGTGCAGGATGATGTAGACTCTCTTAGCGTCAAAGCGGGGTATGACCTTGGCGTAGCGCTTGGGGTCATGCACTAGAGCCCGGGTTCCGATCCGGATATCGTGGATATGCTTGATTCTGCCGATCCCCTTCAGAAGTCCACTCATTAACTCCGGTTCGGCCAGGAGCGCGTCACCACCGCTCATCAGTATGCTGTGGACCTCAGGGTGCTCTCGTAAATATGCCAACGTCTGTTTTCTGTCGACTACGACGTCATGTTCCAACGCCTCGCCTTCGAAAAGCCTCTTACGGAAACACCAGTCACAGATGGAGTGGCAGTCCTCGGCAACAAACAACAGCACCGTTTCCCGATACTTGTGCTGCAAGCCGGGGATGCGGAAATTCTTCTCCTCGTTGGACGGATCATATACAAACATCTCTCCCATGGCAATACTCCTTTGCCTCTGTCCGCAACAACAATCCAAGTTCAGTCCATGCGGGTTCTGTGGGCCGGCTTCATCGCTCAGGCAGACAATAGTCCTGAGACCCTCCCGTGAAGCTCAATCGGCAAGCGATGTGGGCAGGTGTTGAGACCAACACCTGAGGTCCGGTTGCGGACTCATACCTAAACTAATAGTAGACAACGTGGCCATGTCTGTCAAGTCTTGTATCTGACTATTCTACTTACTATAACAGTGAAATTCACTGATTGTTTCAATAAATCCTTGAAGGTGCAAGCGTGCTGGTGTGGTGCACAACAACTTAGCGTCGCCTTGTGTCGTCGAATCGGTTATCCGGGCAAACACAGAAAGTTTGTACTTTAGCTGCACGAAGTGCACATCTGGTCTGTCATTTGTGCCATGACTACCGGCAACGGTGAAAGGAGTGTCGGTCACCGTCTCACATTTTGCGTCCATACCGTAGTATCGCTTTGCGGATCGCCGCTGATTTCGTACATTAGACGACTATACAGGAGACAATTTGACCGACACCGTTGAGAAAAAAACCACCGACTACACCGAGGGGTCGATCATCAATTCCATCCTCAAGATGGGGCTGCCCTCCATGTTCGGATTCCTCAGCCAGAACATCTATTCTCTGGTCGACACTTATTGGGTGTCGCAATTGCCGGGTCAGGAGTCAGGCGTGGCCGCGATTACGTTTTTTGCCACCATCCTTTGGCTGTTTTTCTCGTTCAATCAACTGGTGGGGCCGGGATCGGTGGCGATTATCTCCAGACGATACGGCGAGAAAGCGTACGATCTGGCCGAGAAGGCGATCAAGGAAACGCTGATTCTCAAAATTTTCTTCGGCGTAGTCTTCGGTGTGATTGGGTACCTGACGATTGAACCGATGCTCTACCTTATGGGCGCCAGGGGAGAGGCACTGACCGATGGTGTCGCGTACGGTAGCATCATGTTTCTCGGGATGGGGGTCATGTATGCGACATACTCGTGCTACACGGCGATGCGAGGTATCGCCAACCCGCAGATGGCCATGATCCTGATGGTTGCGTCCAACATTCTGAA
>CBDUZQ010000057.1:0-10601 GCA_965371755.1 uncultured bacterium | reverse complement strand
GGTCGGCCGACACCACGACCGATACACTCAAATAACAGGAGCGCAGAGGAGGGTATGTCCATCGTAAGGGACGGAGAATGTGAATATGGTTACAAACGACCAGAACCGGCGACACAGTTACAAGGGAAGTCAGTAGGTTTAGAGAAGTCCGAGGAGTGAAATCAGAAAGACGAAGCGCTGGCCGGCGCCGGCTTTCTTACCGTTAATGTTGATGGAATTCGGGCCTCTTTGGGGCCAGGGCGGCTGGGCAATCGCCGGGCGGCGGACCACCATTGAACATATAATCGACAAGGTGCACCATATCGGAAATGTCAATAACCCCGGCGAGGTCACCGTCGACATTGCCCTCCTCCGGGCAAGGTGGGGGTAATCCACCCTGGAAGAAGAATGCAACCAGATAGACTAGATCGGATATGTCGACCACATCAGCCAAGTCAAAATCGACATTACCCCTGATCGGTGGTACGCAACAACCATCGTCACAGGCATCGCCAACGCCATCGCTGTCGCTGTCCTCCTGACCCGGATTGAAAACAAGCGGGCAATTATCGAGGTCACACGTGTTGGCTGGGAAACCGGGATTGCCGAACCCGTCACCATCAGTATCGGTGCAAGGGTCGCAGGAGTCGCCGACCCCGTCTTCATCAGCGTCTTCTTGAGCCGGGTTGTATGCGGCAGGGCAGTTGTCACAAGAGTCGCCGAGCTGGTCGCTGTCAAAATCCTCCTGGTCGGGGTTGTATACTGAGGGACAATTGTCAAGATCGCACGTATTGACCGGAAACCCAGGGTCGCCGTAGCCATCGTTGTCTAAATCGGTGCAGACATCACAACTGTCGCCGATGCCGTCACCGTCGGAATCGACCTGAGAGGGATCAAAAACGTCCGGGCAATTGTCATCGGGGCATGTGTTGCTCGGGAAGCCTGGATTTCCGAATCCATCACCGTCGGTATCGGTGCAGGTATCGCATGAGTCGCCGATGCCGTCGCCATCAATGTCGAGTTGGTTGGGATTGTAGATGTCGAAGCAGTTGTCGCATGAGTCGCCGACCGAATCGAGATCGATGTCCTCCTGGTCCGGGTTGAACACGTAAGGACAGTTGTCGTCCGGACAGTGGTTTTCCGGGTGATCGGGGTCGCCTAAGCCGTCACCATCGGAATCAATGCAGATGTATTCGATTCGGGCCAGCTTTGTAACGAAGGCGTCAAAACCGCCCATCAGTGAATCCTGCACCGGATCGAGAGTGGGAAAGTCGGCGGAGCCGGTGTAGCCAACCACATAAGCATTCAGGCCGGTATCGACGCGTATTCCATAGCCAAAGTCATCGCCGCCAATACCACCCAGGTAGGTCGAATAAATCAACGAGTCGCCGTCATCGCTGAGTGCTGTGATAAAGGCTTCATATCCAGCACCGAAAGTGGGGTCGAAAGCCTCCACGGTCGGGAAATTCTGTGAATTCGTAGCTCCGGTTATGTAGACTTCGCCGTTTTGATCGACGGCGATCCCGGAGCCGAATTCCACATTCCAGCCACCGAGCATGGTGCTATAAACCAGTGAATCCCCGGACGGGCCAAGCTTGCTGATGAACACCATCAAGTAGCCCTGGAATACGGAATCATACGCATTAACAGTAGGGAAATCACTGGAAAGCGTATATCCGGTGAGATAAGCGTTACCGCAATCATCTACATCCACGGCAAGCGCGAGATCATCACCTGTGTCTCCGAGGAAGGTGCTGTAGACGAGGCTTCCGCCTGTAGTGTCGAACCTGGTGACGAAGGCATCACCATAGGTCGTCCCTCCTCCGTAAGTGGCATCGTAGGCAGTCTCGGTCGGGAAATCAGCGGATGCCGTATATCCGGTAACGACAGCCGCTGAATCAGGGCTGATAGCTACTGATGCGGCGTAGTCGTTATTGCTGCCGCCAAGATAAGTGCTGATCTCTAATGCGCCCTCGGGGCTGAGTCGGGCCATGAATGCATCCTGGTCGCCATCAAGACTGTTGTCGTAGGGCGTTGCTGACAACGTGAAGTCAACTGACGCTGTGTTCCCGACCAGGTAAACTCTGCCGGCATCATCAACTGCCAGGCCGGCGCCTGCGTCATCGTTGCTGCCGCCGAGGTAAGTGGAGAAAAGCAGCATGTCGCCGGCTGGAGACAGTCTGAGGGCGAAGGCGTCCCGACCGCCTGAGTTGGACGATTGAACCGCCTCGGCCACTGGAAAATCTCCGGAAGCTGTTACGCCCGTAAGGTACGCGGAACCATCATCGTACACCGAGATGCCAACGCCGCGGTCATCGCCTTCGGCCCCGCCGAGGTATGTGCTGTATATCAGTGAGTCACCGGTGGCCGAAAGCTTGAGCACAAAAACATCATGGGAGGAGATGGTGGTATCATTGTAAGTGCTGTCGAGCGCATCAGCCAAGGGGAAGTCGAGCGAGTTGGTATAGCCGGTGATGTACGTGCAGCCGGTCGAGTCAATCGCCACGCCTCGTCCGTAATCATTGCCACCGCCGCCAACAAAACCGCTAAAAGACAAGACGGGATCAATCACCAGCGGTAGTGAAGAGTCATAGCCGGGACCAAGAACAAAACCGAAGGTGTTGTCTCCATACAGAAGATAGTTCCCAGTCACGCTGATCGGAGTCTCATTGTCGAGTTGGTAGGTTACAGGTCGCGTCTCAATCATCCGGCCGAAGGCGCTACTGACCACCAAATCACCGGAGGCATTGATGGAGAGCGAATCAATGCCATGGTACTGGAGCCTGATCTGGCTGGGGTCGGCCAATGCCGATACTACGAAGTCGTATTCGAGGTGAGTGCAGGCCCCCTTGAATTTAAGATCGATCCCAGGGTATATCTGCTGGTAAGATACCTCGCCGTAGTTTGGTACCCGGAGCCGCCAGTTTTCAGAGTTGTTGCCCAGGAAGTAGTTGGAGTAGGAACCAAGAGCCGCTTGGCCGACGATCTCAACTTCGCTCTGAGTGCCCAGCATAGATAATCTGACTATGTGGCCGGCCATACTGTCTGGTTTATCGGAGAGGCGGTAGCCGTAGCTTACCAGTGGATCTTCGTCGGTAGTGGTGTCAAGGAGTCGGGTGAAATGAAAAAACAGGCTGTTCTGTGTAAACCAAACGGTGGCGCCACCGGCATCGGCTCGGAAAAGAACAGCATCATGAAACTGACCAGCGTTGGCTGTAAACATTAGACCGCAGTCGGTCAGACTCCGAAAGACCGCATCACCAGGGTTGGGTCGATCCATCGCAAGAGGGCGTTGACGGACCATTCCTCCCAGGACGGCCAACAGAGTCAGCGCGGCGATCGTGAAGATAGTTGCTCGCTTCAATAGATTCCTCAGATGCAGTGCCAATAAATGCGAAGCAGAGCTTCTCAACGGACATCCGTAAAATAGTCGGTCACATTCTGCTTGTCAATCGATACCGATCGATAGTACCAGTGCGTTCCGATGTCGTCAGGTCGGACGCGATTCATTTCGTGTTCTCTCCAACCATGTCTTCGAGAGTTCCATTCCCGATCATCAGGATCGGTCATTGGCCGCAAAGCGGCGGGGGACCGCCGGTAAACATGTAGTCAACTAACCAGACCAGATCCGAGATGTCGTTCAGGCCATCTCCGTTGCAATCAGCAGCCATGAGGGCGTCAGGCGCCGGTCCTCCCACAAACATCCAATCGACCAGATACACCAGATCCGAAATGTCGATAGCACCGCTGCCGTCCCCATCGATATTGCCACAGACGTAACCGCCGGTTACGGTCAGCGATCCGTCGTTAATGAATACCGTTGTAGTGTCAAGGACGGCGAACTGGCGCCAGAAAATGTAGGTCGAGTCGTGCGGCTCCCAGGGGTTCACCAATTCCCACTCAAGACAGGAATCTCCGACCCACTCCAAACAAGCATAGAAGGCGGTGTCCAACACGGAATCCAGCACGGTGCCGATCACCTGCCCCATTGGATCGGAGAAAGCAAAGTCGGACAGGTTGGACCGAGCAACCAGAATATCCACCGACCTATTAGTAGTCGTATCCGGCACGGCGTCTACGTCCGCGATCAGTTTTATCAATGGCAATCCGTTTTGTTGAGGCGAAATACCGGGGGTCGTCGGGGGGGGCGGCCAGTTGGCCACGCCGACGATCTTGATATTGTACGGAGTCCCACCGATATGATTGACCTGAATCAACTCCCAACCAGAGGCGAGGGTGCCTGATGTATCGAAAGAGAGTTGGAATTCCAGGATGTCCGGGCGACTGAGTTGCAGCCAGATTGAAAAACCCGCCACGGTATCTTCGTAGTTGTTCATATAGATGGAGATCGGTACGGCGGTGGCGCCGGACTCGGCGGTGGTGTCCATAACCCGAACTTCCAGGAGCGGCGACCGAGGCGTACCAAGAGCCGCATAAGGCGCGAGAGTCATCAGTATGACAGCGCAACAGATGAAACTACGGGCTGGGTTGGCGGTCCTGAGCAACTGGTCTCTCCGGACAGTTTCAAAGCTTCATTTGGTCGATCTTTCGGCCATGTACCGTGGCGTCGACCCCGATGTGTAATTGGTGCTGCCGCAACTGGTTGTAAATGCGGCCCCTTCCCGCGCACTGGAACACTTGCCATATGATATAGAATCGACGGCGATTTGTCAAGCTTGACCCTGCACTTCATATAGATTTGCAAAAGATAAAAACCTGTTGCATTCCGTCCAGTACTAGGCAGAACATCCCGGTTCCCTGGCCGATTGATTCGATCTACTGTGCCAACTCAAATTCGGCCGGCCACAAGTGGCATATCTTGGGGCACCGCAAGGCCGGCCACAAGTGGCATTCATTGGGGCGACCGCGAGGCCGCCCCCGGTTCTCCGGGAGCGGCCGATACTCACCTGCGATTACTTTACCAGCATCATTTTGCGGGTCTGGTTGAATTGATCGGTCTGCAAGCGATAGAAGTAGACACCCGATGAGACCGGTCGATCCTGCCTGTCGTGTCCATTCCAGACCAGTTCGTGTCGTCCGGCCGGCAGCAGGTCATTGATTAGCGAGGCCACCTCCTGTCCCAGGATATTGTAGATCGATAGCCTAACCCGAGCTGATGACGGCAGGCCAAAAGCAATTGAAGTGCTTGGGTTGAACGGATTGGGATAGTTGGCAGCCAGGTAATAATGGTCCGGTACCAACTCGGACTGTTTACGAACCTGTCGAGCCACCAGCCGGTAGCTGCCGTCCGGCAGTCGCAGGGAAACATCTGCGCCGACGGTCTGCTGATATCCGTCGTCGTGGCCGATAATCTCGAGTTGATATCCCAGTGACGACAACTCGGTGAGGCCGCCCAGGTCAACCGCTCGTCCACCGGTTCCGGTGACGACAAGGGTCCAGTTCACCTCCTGCTCCAACCCTCGAACCTCTTGCCGATAGCGCCCGAAGCCTTGATCAAGATCGGCTAACAGCACCAGGGTCTCCTGGACGCCAGTTGGCGATTCTGGTGGCGCGGGCAGATCGTACTTCGGATCGAACCCGGCGACAGCATCCTCGGCCAGTCCGATAGTTACCACTGCGTCCGCACAACTCAGGTTAACGAGAGTGGCTTGGTTGTTGACCGTACTCAGTGACAACGGTGGTTGCGACGAACCGTCATGTGCTACCGTGGCCATGGGAGGTACATCGGTCAGGCAGAGTTGAAGACCCTCTGCTAACGCTGCAAACCAGTGGCCGGCGCCGGCAAACAGGTTCGGTGTCATGAAATAGAACGTCCCGGACCAGGCGTAGAAAACCGGCGAAATCCATCCGGCCGCAGCCGCGTCCCAAAAGGAAAGCTGGTAGCCGGCCGAGTCTATCATGGCCATCAAAGGGTCTATTGGATACGGGTAGGGACAGCCTATGATGTTCCATCCCCTCATCAGATCGATGCAGACAATACTATCGTCCGGCTGTATGGCAGCGCCTTCGTAATCGACGGTGGTGGCCTGCGGCAGCAGCAGCCAGTAACCGGGACCCCGACCGACCACTTCGTTCGGAGCGTAGTAGCCACCGTTCCAGCCATAGAGCTGGAAGAATGAGGCATCGTCACCGAAAACTGCCTCGGGTGATCCGTCCCGCAGCAACAGCGGTGACGAAACGAGGCTCCAGCCGGACAAGTAGCGTTTGTAGACGATTGGGTAATCGCATACACGAATTGTGAAATGGGTCTCACCGCCCGAGGTGACGAAATCGTAACCGAAGCGTTTGAAGTCCTCAGACAAGAGCGTGCCGAGTTCGCTAAACAGCGAGATAGTATATCCGGACGCGCCGGACACGAAGTCGCAGCGAAGATTGACGGTGGTAGCGTGATTGGTCTCAACCACCATATGCCACTCCTTGCACTCCTGCTGCAACAGGTATCGGATATCGGTGGCAAACTCGTCGGAGAACTGACCCCACTCCGGGTGCGGGAAGAAGACGCGCACGTAATCGCCCGGTGGCGCCGGCGCCTTGAACTGGTCGAGGAGCGGATCGAACCCGTCGGTGGCCTCGCCGTTCACCCCGAAGCGGGCCGTCCAATCCTCCAAACCAGTACCGGTGAAGGCGTGGATCGTGATGTCGAAAGGTTGATGGGTGAGTCCGGCTTCAATGGTCAGATTCACCGGCACCACAACCGGAGAATTCTGGACAGTCGGAGATTCAATAGTGAGATACCCGGTGTGCTGTCCGATGGGCATCTGGTCGGCGTGCGCCATCACCACTACTGAGTCCGGCGTATGGCTGCTGGATGGAGCATATGAAATCCAGGGGACGTCGGCGCTAACAGTGAAATCATCCGAGACATAACCCGTTGATCCAACCCACAAGACTTGCGCAGGCGGGTCCGGTTCTCCGTCGATGGCCATGAAATTAAGTTGATCGGGTGTTACCACTAACTCCGATGGTGGCCGGTTAATGATGGTGAAGCAGTGCGGTCCGACCCAGGCCGGTATGACGGTCGTATGTAAATTCCCTGCATACCACAACCAGTCTCCGGACGGTGGGAACCAGGTGGAATCGAGGCACAGGACACCGCCGGCATATACTGAATCGACAGGACCGACCTGTATAGTCAGTACCACGTCGTCAAAGCCTGGCGGCATACCGTCAGCCATCATTACTACCGCTCCGAAACCCACTGTGTCGGCGCCCATTCCGTCAACGCTGAATTGACTGAAGAAAACGCCGAGATCAAAGTCGGCCATACCCAGAGTGCCGGTGGTATCCATTGTGGTTGTGGTCCATTGTGCTCCGGTGGGAGAGTGTACCTTGAATCCATTGACAAGCCCGGTATACCGGTTCTCATCTCCAGTGAAACGAAGATGGAAGGTGATCTCCTCATTTGTCAGGATCTCACCATAACCTACCAAGCCGTCGATATGGTCGAGCGTCACCGCCGGACCGCCCGGCAGCACGCGCAGTTCAACCGCAACAATCACCGGGGAATTGTCCGCCTGCGGTGAGGTGATCATCATCGCCGAAAAATAGGTGCCGGCACTCAAGAAAGAAATGTCAGCCATAACCAATATTGAATCCGGTGTGCTGCCGCCGGTTGGGGCTACGCTTAACCAGGGGATAGAGTCAAGCATCACGAAGTAGGTCATGGGGTCGGCGTTTGACAGAAGATGCAGAACCTGCGTTGGCGGGTTGGGTCCACCCTCTGGCGCTACGAAAGATAGAGTCTGCGGTGATACGAACAAACTGTCGCCCGTCTGCGGTCCTGATACAGTGTAACAATGAGGTCCGTCCCAGGCCGGAAAAGCATCGATACCACCCGAGGCGGCCCACTTCCAGACGCCGGACGGGGGATAGTAGGACGAATCGAGGCAGATGGTTTTGCCGGAATGGACATGGTCGATGGGACCGATCGTGATGGTAAAAGCGACATCATCGAATCCCGCCGGCAGTCCCGTAGAGAAAAACCGAAGAGCCCCAATGCCGACCGTATCGGCTCCTTGTCCGTCGGCGCTAAACTTGGGCAAGAATACTCCGCCGTCGAATTGGGCCTTACCCAGGGTTCCGGTCGTATCATGATGGGTGGCCGACCAGGTCGCCCCGTCGGGGGAATAGACTCTAAAGCCGTTTGCTATGCCATCAAAGCTGATGTCGCCTGGATTGGACACCCTCAGGTAGAATACCACGGCAGATCCGGTCCCTATGGAAGAACCGCCGACCAAGCCGTCAACATGATCGAGGCTGATCGACTGACCGTGAGCTTGTCCGATCAGCAACATCGTCAGAGCGGTTGCGATCAGTAATACAGTGCGTTTCATTTTGTCCTCCTGTCTAAGTGTGCTTGTCTCTTATCCACTCTGTGTGTTTTATGTCGCGCCATGTGTGCCTCTTGGCCTTGTCATTTACATACCGGCCACCCTCACAGGAGGGCAATGGGGAATGCCGGCCATCGAATTACATGTTACACAATCTGATCAGTTTGCCGGCAGGTCCAGGGTCGGTATCGCCGACTAACGGCAGTCGGCAGCGATGCTATTGACATCTCCAATATAGCGCTTTTCCCGTGAGTGGCAAGGGAATTGGCCGCAGCACCATCCGCACGGCTGGCCCTGACGTCATACCGGCCGACCGCCATTCTGTACTTCTGTAATTTCCAACGGCTGTGCCATGCCTAAAAGAACAGCCACCCCCGTTTCTAACAGGGGTGGCTGTATTGCTCAGTGTCGTATCAACGTCTCATGCTTACCAGGGGCAATCCACTGGCCAAGGTCCACCGTTGAACATGAAGTCTACCAAATAAACCATGTCAGCAATGTTGATTTCACCACTACCGTCGACATCCGCTTCTTCGAAGCATGGTGGCTCCGGACCTCCGAAGAACATATAGTCAACGAGGTAGACAAGGTCGGCGATATTGGGAGTCTCACCGAATTCGCCATCGACATTGCCTCTTGCGCCTTCGCAGCAGCCGTCGCAGACATCGCCGATACCATCATCATCGATGTCGCTCTGATCGGGGTTGTAGTCGTCGGGACAGTTGTCGCAAACGTCGCCGACGCCGTCCGGCTGATCCAGATCGGTGTCTTCCTGACCCGGGTTATAGTGGTCGGGGCAGTTGTCGCAAGCGTCGCCCAAATCATCCGAGTCGCTGTTGTCCTGGTTGGGGTTGAATGTGTCCGGACAGTTGTCGACGGGACAGGTGTTGTTCGGGAAGCCGGGATTGCCGAAACCGTCGTTGTCGGTGTCCGTACACTCGTCACAGACATCCCCAATTCCGTCGCCGTCGATATCCTCCTGGCCCGGGTTGTTAACATCGGGGCAGTTGTCATCCACACAGGTATTGGCCGGATAGCCGGGATTGCCGTAACCGTCGTTGTCGGTGTCCGTACACTCGTCACAGACATCGCCAATTCCGTCGCCGTCGGCATCCTCCTGGCCCGGGTTGTTAACGTCGGGGCAGTTGTCCTCCGAACAGGTGTTGGCCGGGAAGCCGGGGTTACCGTAGCCGTCGCCATCGGTGTCAGTGCACTCGTCGCAGGCGTCGCCCAGGCCGTCACCGTCGAAATCCTCCTGACCCGGGTTGCTAACATCGGGGCAGTTGTCATCCGCACAAGTATTGGCCGGGAAGCCGGGATTGCCGTAACCGTCGTTGTCGGTGTCAGTACAATCGTCGCAGGCATCACCTAGGCCGTCACCGTCGAAATCCTCCTGATCGGGATTGTAAGTATCGGGGCAGTTGTCCTCGGCACAGGTGTTGGCCGGATAGCCGGGGTTACCGTAGCCGTCACCATCGGTGTCAGTACACTCGTCGCAGGCATCACCGATACCGTCAGCATCAGCATCCGCCTGGTTCTCGTTATCCACCGTTGGACAATTGTCGCAGACGTCTCCAAAACTGTCGTTGTCGGAGTTCAACTGATCCTCATTTTCATCAGTGGGACAGTTATCACAGGCGTCACCGACACCGTCGCTGTCATCGTCCTCCTGGAAAGGATTGAGGACAGTAGGACAGTTGTCGCAGGCGTCGCCGACCGTGTCGTTGTCGCCGTCGGCCTGGTCTGAGTTGGCGTCATTAGGACAGTTGTCGCAGACGTCACCTACGCCGTCGGTGTCAGCGTCCTCCTGACCGGGGTTGGGGGTATTCGGACAGTTGTCTTCGGCGCAAGTATTGGCCGGGAAGCCTGGGTCGCCGTAACCGTCCTCATCGGTATCAGTGCACTCGTCGCAGGCGTCACCCACGCCGTCACCGTCGGCATCTTCCTGTAAGGGATTATTGACCGTCGGGCAGTTGTCTACATCGCCGCATATGCCATCGGAGTCGATGTCATTATCCGGATCGTTGGGACAAACGTCGCAAACGTCACCAATGCTGTCATCGTCGGCGTCGGCCTGATCAGTGTTGGGATCATCAGGACAGTTGTCGCAGGCGTCGCCGACCGTGTCGTTGTCGACGTCCTCCTGGTTCGGATTCTGGTCATCAACGCAGTTATCGCAGACGTCACCCACGCCGTCGGTATCAGCGTCCTCCTGACCGGGGTTGGGGGTATTCGGACAGTTGTCTTCGGCGCAGGTATTGGCCGGGAAGCCGGGATCGCCGTAACCGTCCTCATCGGTATCAGTGCACTCGTCGCAGGCGTCACCCACGC
>CBDUZQ010000056.1:0-10736 GCA_965371755.1 uncultured bacterium | reverse complement strand
TCAATGGCGTTGGATTCGAAATCGCCGATCTGGTCTTGTTTGAGAATTACTTCTGGAACGGGCTCTCTGTATTCACGATCAATGTGGATCATCAGGTGGTGACTTCTGAGGTCAATGGCGATGGTGTGCCGCTCACCTTGCAGGATCTGACCTATATGTACTATTACATCGACGGCGGGCCCGATGTACCGCACGATCCCCCCGATCCCGGCGATACGGTCTTTTTCAGCCAGGACACGGTCGCCAAAACGGTTAGCCTAAGCTACCCCGACTCTCTAAGAGCGGTATTCTTGGTTTTTGAAGGTGTTTTGGATCCCGCGGGTGAGGATTCTCTGGGCTTTGACGGTCAGTACACGCGCGTTCTCCTCAACACCTTCCACTCGTGGAGTGACTCAACGATCTTTGAGCAAGATTCATTGTTTTTCTATACCGGCGAAGCCACTCTCGTGGCCGCCTACGCAGCCTTTGATGGATACACGCCGATTCCCACCTCTATTGTCGGTTATGCCGGAGATTGCTGCCTGCATAAGGGCAATGTTGACAACGATCCATCCGGCGAGGTGAACATTGCCGACTTGGTCTATCTGGTAGATTATATGTTCGAAGATGGTCCGGAACCGCCTTGCATGAGGGAGGCCGATGTAATCGAGGATTGGTCGATTGATATTGCCGACTTGGTGTTTCTGGTGGACTACATGTTCAACGGTGGCCCGGCGGCGCTGCCGTGTCCGTAGAAGTGTGAGATCGTCATACTGGCGGAGGCCAGTATCCAGTATTCGAATACAGAACTGGATGCAGGATCATTCCGGCATGACATACCTTGGTGAGTTTTGTGGTGGTCAGGTTTTCAGTCCCCGTAGGTCAGAAGCCCTGTGCTCCTGACGCAGACGTCGAAACCGCCCTTCGACTGCGCTCAGGGCGCTCCTTGAAACCAGGGGTTTCGACCTACCGGAACTTCTCTTACTCCCCGATGATCTTGATGATCACCCGTTTCTTGCGGCGGCCGTCGAACTCGGCGTAGTACACCTGTTGCCAGGGGCCAAGATCGATCTTGCCATTTGTGATTGGCAAAACCACTTGGCTGTGCATCAACAGATTCTTGAGGTGGGCATCGCCGTTGTCCTCACCCGTACGATGGTGTCGGTAATCCGGGCCGTGCGGCGCCAGCTTGTCGAGCCATTCGTCGATATCCTCGATCAAGCCCGACTCAGCATCATTCACATAGACAGCGGCAGTGATGTGCATCGCGGAAACGAGTATTAGACCCTCACTTACACCGCTCTTATCAAGGGCCGCTTCAACCTCGCTCGTGATGTTAATGTAGTCTCGCCGGCGTTTTGTGTTGAATGTCAGATAATCGGTAAAGCTCTTCATAATAGAATGGCCGGGGCGCTTGTGGCGTCCCGGCCTTCCCAACTGTGAGGTTATAATACTGGTTCGGTCCCCGAATCCATTCGGCGGACCGAACAGGCCAAATGTCGGCGCAGGTCGATCAGTCGGATTTCCAGTCGACCCATGCCCCGATGGAATACTTGTCGATCAACTCCGCTTTCAAATCAGCCGCTTCAGCCACATTCTCAAAGCTGCCGATGCGCACTCGGTAAAATGTCTGCCCTTCGTGAACGAATTTGACGGCGTATGGTTCGTAGCCGCGCCGCCGGTACTTATCAAGCAAATACTGGGCATAGTCATAATCCGGGCACGCTGCCACCTGAACCGTATAACCTTCACCAGCCGGTGCATCCGTCAAGCCTGAGGTTCCTTCAGGAACAGCCGAAGCGTCCGCGGTGACCTCTTCAACCGCGCTGCTATCGATCACGGACTCATCCGGAGCCATCGTATCGACAACCTCAGCTTCCTCTTCCATCACTTCCTGCCCCAGCTTTTCTGCTTCCTCTTGTCTGTCGGCACAGCCGATGAACAGCAAAGCTGCCAGCAATCCAATCAAATAAGCCTTCATACTTCTCTCTTTCACTCCGGCCCTGAGGCTGTAACTATTTACGACCAGCAACCAAGACACCTCAAGCCTGTTCATTCTTGCTTCACCGTCGAATTAACCCTAACCACCATAGCTGTCAATATAAAACCCCTGTCGTTTATCCATGTAATAGCAGCACACGGACGTCTGATCGCTTTCATATGTGTGCCCGCTTAATCTTCAGATTCAGCGGGAGATTGCGGCCGACGTCATCCTGATCGGAGTCGAACGGTGGCATACCCTGGGGGCAGAGCCTGGATACTTTGAGGATGGCCGTCGCGCCCACGTTCAATCGTTCAGTGAGCAGAAGGCGAAACACCCCAATGGAGTTTCTCTTTGAGGACTTTGTAGAAGCTACCGCCGGGAAAAACTACGACTTTCAGACGAAAGTCGGCCTGAGTTACGATGACCCGATCAGTGTCGAGCAGCGGAGCGCTGACCTGTCCATCGAGAGTCAATCCGGCTACTTCGTGCTCGGAGCCAATCCGCAACTCAAGGATGTCGGAAGCATTGAATACCATCGGACGGGTCGACAACGAAAAGGCTGCTATCGGCGCCACCACTATCGCCTCCATCGTCGGATGCAGAATCGGTCCACCGGCAGCCAGCGAGTAGGCTGTCGAACCGGTCGGCGTCGCCAAAATCAGTCCATCGGCCTTGTAGGTAACGAGTTCTTCGCCGTTCACGCGCAGATTGATTCCGATCAGCCGGGCAATGGGACCGTTATCGACTACAACGTCGTTCAGAGCGTAGGGCGACTCCAGTTTCGGGCGTCCCTCAATGACGGTTTTCAGAAGCATTCTTTCTTCGATAAGGTACTCTTCGCGCACGATGGCGTTCAGAGCATCTTCCAACTGTTGTGGTCGCAATTGAGTCAGGAAACCGAGTGATCCAAGATTGATCCCTAACACCGGTGTTCCGGCTGATCCGACCGAACGCGCTGCCGCCAGAAAAGTACCATCGCCGCCCATAGAAATCAGGATGTCAACCTTAGTGGCCAACTCTTCGCGGGTCAGGTTGGTCGCCGGGCCGTGACAGATCTCATCCAGTTCCTCACTACAATAGAAGACTTCGTGACTATTACGACCTGCCCATTGGAGCACACAGTCAATAGCCTCGCGGGCGCCTCCACGTCTTAGGTTGACGATTAATCCAAAACGCATCAGTCAACATCATCCTTTGTCATCGGCTTCCACCATTTGAGAGAGACTTGGCTCTGATTTCTTGCGCTGAACTCCGTTACGACGGAACCTCAGTTTCTGAAGGAACCCGCCTTCCAACTTGAGATATTGCTTCACTAATGATTCAATCGAGGACACGACACTCTCAACATCCAGGCCGATTTCACGAAGCAGCGATTGGTGGTCGCCATGAGTTACGAACCGATCCGGAATTCCCATCGCCTTGAACGTGCCTTTGTATCCGTGGTCGAGCAGATACGCTCCCACCGCCTGGCCGAACCCACCACGGAGGACGTTTTCTTCAAGCGTCACAATCAACCGGGCTGAGTTCCTGATTCGCTCCAGTTTCTCAAGATCGAGCGGTCGTATGAACCGAGCGTTCACAACAGCTACATTGATCGTCGTAGCGAGCCTTTCCCTTGCTTCCAGCGCTGTCATAACCATCGTGCCCGTCGCCAGAATAACAACCTCCGCCTCCGGCGAACATGGCTCCCATTTGCCCCATTCGATCGGAGCGACCGCCTCCGTCATCTCCGTGGGGACTGAGGCTCGTGGGTATCTGATTGCTACCGGTCCGGGGAGTTCATGCTCAATCGTGTAATGCAACATCGAGCGAAGCTCATTGCCGTCTTTGGGTACGGCCACTTCCAGATTCGGCACCGGGCCAAGGAAAGACAGATCGAAAGCTCCGTGATGCGTGGGACCATCCTCGCCCACCAGACCGGCGCGATCCATGCAGAAAACTACCGGCAGTTTTTGCAGGGCGATGTCGTGGATAATCTGATCATAGGCGCGCTGCATAAACGTCGAATAAACGGCCATATAGGGACGCGCCCCTTCGGCGGCCAAACCGCCGGCGAAACATCCGGCGTGCCCTTCTGCAATACCGACATCATAGAATCGGTCGGGGTACTTCTGTGCAAACTTATCCAAGCCGGTACCGGTCGCCATGGCGGCGGTGATAGCGATAACGCGCTTATCCCTGGCCGCAAGTTCCAGCATGGTGTCACCGAAAACCTTCGTATAAGAAGGCTGACCCGACTTCTTAGCCGGAACACCGGTGACTTTGTCGAACTTGCCGATACCGTGATAACTGGTCGGGTCACCTTCCGCGGGATCGTATCCCTTCCCTTTCTTGGTTGCCAGATGAAGCATGATCGGACCACCAAGATTCTTCAGGCTCTGCAGGGTCTTCACCACCAGCGGCAGATCGTGACCATCGATCGGTCCGAAATAGCGAAAACCAAGATTCTGAAAAAGCATCCCCGGTACCAGCAAACCCTTGAGAGAGGTTTCGATATGAGATATTGTTGCTCGGATCTTGTCACGCCGTTTGAATCGACCGGTCAGCTCCCATATTTCGTTGCGTAGCCGATTGAATTTCTCATCCGCCATGATGTTGGTCAGGTACTTTGACATGGCGCCGACATTTTTTGAGATCGACCAGGTATTGTCATTCAGAATGACCAGCAGATCTTTTTTCGATGTTCCGGCGTTGTTCAGACCCTCAAAGGCCAGCCCGCCGGTGAGAGAGCCATCGCCGATGATGGCTACGACCTTGAAGTCCCTGCCCGCAAGGTCGCGGGCGGTCGCGATTCCCAGCGCCGCCGAGATTGCCGTCGAGGCATGACCGGCGCCGTAAGGGTCGCAATCCGATTCGGCGCGTTTGGTAAAACCGGCCAGTCCGCCGTATTGTCGCAAGGTGTGAAACTGTTCGCGTCGGCCGGTCAGAAGCTTGTGGGCATAGACTTGGTGACTGACGTCCCAAACGAGCTTGTCGGTCGGAAGATCGAAGACATGGTGCAACGCCAGCGTCATTTCTACCGCACCAAGGTTGGTGGCCAGATGACCACCGGTGCCTGACACGGCTGAGATTATCTCCTGACGGACATCATCGGCCAGACCTTCGAGCTGTTGGAGTGACAACTCCCTGACATCCGATGACGAGTTGATTTTCGAAAGATACTTCATCTGAATCTACAGTCGCCCTCAACTCTGCCGCTGTCCAATAAACAGCGCAATGAGTTTAAGAGCGTTGTCATCACCTTCATCAAAAACGGCTATCGCCTCATTGATCAGCCGTTGAGCCGTCCGGCGAGCCTGAGGCATACCGACCACACCGGGGTAAGTCGCTTTCAAGTTCTTACTATCCGAACCGACTTTCTTTCCCATTAGTTTCTGATCACCCTCGACATCGAGGATGTCGTCGATCACCTGGAAGGCCAGGCCGACTCTCTCTCCAAACACTGTCAGACGCGCCAGTAATTCATCCGACGCATCAGCCAAAATGGCCCCGACCCGCACGGCGCAACGTATCAGAGCGCCGGTCTTGCGGCGGTGGATCACGGTGATTTCCTCTTCGGTAACCTGGCGGCCTTCCGCTTCTATGTCGGCTGTTTGTCCGCCGAGCATCCCCAGGGTACCAATAGCTCGGGCCAGTTCTGTCACCGGTTCAGTACGACCCGTGCGTGCCATAAGTTCGAAAGCTATGTCATGCAGCGCATCACCGGCCAACACGGCGATAGCCTCGCCAAACTTCTTGTGGCAAGTGGGCTGACCGCGGCGAAGGTCATCGTCGTCCATACACGGCAGATCGTCATGGATCAACGAGTACGTGTGCACCATCTCGAGCGCCGCCATGGCGTAATGGATCGGCAACTTCTCACCCTCGGCAGCGCCGCCGCAGTATTCGTACGCCGCCAGAGCTAACTGCGGGCGCAACCGTTTACCACCGGCCATCACCGAATAATGCAGCGCCTCATGCAGCGACTTCGGCTCGGACGACACCGGCGGCAGATATCTCTCCAACAATCGGTCGGTCAGCTCCCGCCCGGCCTGAAGGTACGCGCTGGGGTCAATGACCTGCGCCGGCATCACGCTTCGGTCTCCGCTTCGTCGAAATCCGCCTCAACCGGGAGATTGTTCTTTTCGGTAATGATCTTGATCTTCTTCTCGGCAGCGTCAAGTCTCTGATGGCAGTCCTTAGCCAGTTGCAGACCCTCGGTGTAGAGGCTGATCGAATCCTCAAGCGACGCCTCGCCCGATTCCAACAGTTCGGTTATCTCCTCAAGGCGCTCCAGCGCCGACTCGAAATTCTTAGCTTTCTTCGTGACCGTCATGTTTCTTGTCCGGTTTCGTTTCTTCCACAAACGACACTATCCGGCCGTCAGAGAGAATCGTCTCCATACGGTCGCCGGGGAGAATGTCACGCACCGATCGGATCAGACTCCGTTTCGGTAACCGTCTGCTGACCGCATAACCCCTCGCTAATATCTTCAGCGGAGACAAGGTCTCCAGCCGAGCCAACGACAAAGATAACCGGTTCTTGTGCTTTTCAAAACGGTTTTTTCCGGCGGCCGATAACGCCCGCCTCAGGTTATCGAGATACTGCTGCCGCTGGTTAACGAGATCCAACGGGCGGGCATAAACCGGTCGCTTCAATAGCGAGAACAACTCTCCGCGGGCACTTTTTACCAGATCGGCCAACAGGCCGGCCTGACGGCGAGTGTGGCTGTCGATCTGATCGACCATCTCCCTTCGGGACCAAACGGCCAGTTCCGCTGCTGCCGATGGTGTGGGTGCGCGCAAGTCGGCGACGAGGTCGGCGAGGGTCACGTCTATCTCATGGCCCACTGCCGAGATCACCGGTATCTTCGAGGCCGCGATGGCGCGCACGGTCACCTCGGTGTTGAACGGCCAGAGATCCTCAAGCGAGCCTCCCCCCCGCCCGGTGATTATTATGTCGATGTCGTCACGGGTGTTGAAATACGCGATCCCGGCTGCAATCGTGTTCTCGGCGCCGTCACCCTGCACCGCGGCTGGATAAATGACCAACTCGACCGACCGGTTGCGACGACGCGCGATCTGTATGATATCCCGAATGGCCGCCCCGGTCGGCGATGTGACGATACCTATCTTTCGTGCAAAAAGCGGCAGCGTCACCTTGCGATCCTCGGCGAAGAGTCCCTCTGCTTCTAACCTCTCATGAAGTTGCCTGAACGCAAGTTCCAACTCCCCGATTCCCACCGGAACGAGCTTGCGACAATTGAGTTGATACTGCCCCCCTTTCTCGTAGACATTTATGTCGCCGAAGGCAAGCACCTTCTGTCCGTTTTCGGGTTCAAACTTGAGATAGCTCCCGGCGGACCGCCAGATTGTCACTTTGAGCGTGGCGCGATCATCTTTGAGATTGAGATACCTGTGTCCCGACCCATGATGCAAATAGTTCGACACCTCTCCTTCCACCCACACGCCTTGCAGAGTAGACTCCAGCGTCTCTTTTATAATGCGCGTCACCGCACTAACCGTATATGCCTGAGGCAGCGTTGTCATAGGGGGAAGTATAGGGTGACGTTCGCAACCGATGCAAGGACTAAAAGGCAGTTACTCTTTTGATAAGCTCTTCTGCCAATCCCCTACTAATCCCCTTCACCTCCATCAACTGTTCGACCGTGGCGGATTTGACGCGTTTGAGGGAGCCGAAGTGTCTCAGTAGCGCCGTGCGCTTCGCAGGGCCGATGCCGGGGATGTCGTCCAAGGCGCTCTTGATCGTGCGTTTGGACCGGACCTTGCGGTTGTAGGTGACAGCAAAGCGGTGCGCCTCGTCGCGCACTTGTTTGAGCAGCATCAGAGCCGGAGAACTGCGGTTGATTACGATGGCATCAGAGACGCCGGGCACGAACACTTCTTCCAGACGTTTCGCCAGTCCGATCACCGGTTGTTCATCGAAGCCGAGTGATTTCAATTCCGCCAGCGCCGAGGACAACTGACCTTTACCTCCGTCCACTACCACCAAGTCAGGAGAGGCTTGCCTCTCCTTCTTGACGCGGTGAAAGTAGCGTCCGATCACCTCACGCATCATCCGGTAATCGTTCTGGCTCTTGGCGCCTTTGATCTTGAAATGCCGATACCCGGACTTTTTCGGTTTGGCGTTCTCAAAATAGACGCACGACCCGACCGCGTCGGTCTCCCCCGTGTTGGAGATGTCGAAACATACGATCCGCCTGGGCGAGTGGGACAGTTTCAGTTCGTCCTTGAGAGCGGTGACCATTTTGCTCGTGCGCTCGGATTGTTTTTTCTTTTGGATCAACAGTTCATCAAGCAACAACCGCGCATTGGCCGAGGCCAGGTCCAGCAGCCTGAGCTTCTCCCCTTTCTTCGGCGAGTGAACTTTGACCACGGACCCTTTCAGTTTCTTCAACCACGCCTTCAACAATTTCACGTTGGACGGGTCGTACGGCAGATAGATCTCCTGGGGCAGGTTCGGCTGCTTGTTGTAGTACTGCTGCACGAACGTCTCAAGGACTAACTCATCACCGTCATCGATATCGGCCGACAGTTGGAAATCCTGCCGCCCGATCAACGCCCCCTCCCTGATCTGCATCACCGCCGCCACGGCATCGCGATCTTCACGGGCCAAAGCGATTATGTCGCGATCAATTTTCTGACCGACATCAACCTTCTGCTTGAACATCAGCGCCTTGATTGCCTCGATTTGATCACGACAGCGCGCCGCTTCCTCGAACTCCATCGCTTCCGAGGCGCTCTGCATCTTATCATGCAAACGTTCCATCAGCGTCTGCGACTTACCCGAAAGAACCATGATGACCGAGTTGATCGATTCAGCATAGTCAGCTTCGCTCTGCAAGTCCTCGCACGGTCCCTGGCAACGCTTCACCTGATAGTCGAGGCAGATTTTCTGTTTCTTGCCGGTCGGGTGCGGGATGATATAGTTGCAGGTGCGGATGGTGAACAGATGTGTCAACAGGGTGACCGTTCTGCGCATCGCCTTGCTGTTGGTGTACGGCCCGAAGTAGGTGGCGCCGTCTTTTTCGAGTCGCCTGACGATGAGCACACGCGGGAACGGTTCGTTGGTGGTGATTTTGATATAGGGAAAATGTTTGTCGTCCCTGAGGTCGATGTTATAGCGCGGCTTGTGCTCGCGGATCAGGTTGGCCTCGAGAATCAACGCCTCAATCTCGGTGTCGGTCAGCATCAGATCGAAATCGACGGCCCGGGAGACCATGCGCCGCGTCTTGGGATCGAGGTTGCGAGCTGACTGAAAATAAGTCCGCACACGATTGCGAAGGTTCTTGGCTTTACCGATGTAGATGATTTTACCCTGAGCGTTGGTGAACATGTACACCCCGGGCGTTGTCGGCAGGTTCTTGAGCTTCAGTCGCAGCTCAGGTGTGGCGGGCCTCATTTTGAATCTCGGGCTGGATACTCCAGAATGCGACGAGCATCGACATACCGTTCCGACCAGTATTTCTCTTTGAGCTTGCTGATGATAACGCCCTGCGAGGTCGATGCATGTATGAACTCGCCATACCCAATGTAAATGCCCACATGCGACACCGGCCTGCTATCGGTGCGGAAAAACACAAGATCGCCATAGAGCAGCTGCCTGCGATGGGCCGGTGTACCGATGCGATATTGACGGGCAACAGTGCGCGGTAGATCGCGGCCATCGAACTTCTTGAAAACCTTGAGAACAAAGTGTGAACAGTCGACACCCGTTTCACTTGGGGACCGACCCGCGTACGGTTTGCCCAGGAAGCTTTGCATGATCACGCCCAAGCGCAGGGAATCGTTGGTGGTGAGTCGCACCGGTCGTCGCGGTTTGTCAAGGGCCGGGCGTTCTTCTCCCCCGGTCCGAAAGCGAGGATGCGGTTGACAACCGATTGTAATCGTCATCAACGCTATAGTGAGAAGTCTAATCCACATTACGCCAGTCTCGGATATATTATACCGAATCTCCGCAGGTAATATATCCGGCAGGCGATCAGCAGAGCAACAATAAACAACAGGTATCCGGGATATTGAAAACCGGCGAGTATAGTCAACATCAAGAGCGGAGCTTTGGCCGAAAACAGATCCAGCTTCGACGAGCTGAACAATGTCGCCATCAAAATCAGAATCGCCGCGAAGAGGGACAGATAAACCAACCCGGCCAGATTCGCCGTCCAGGCCACTGAGAGTGACGCCAGCATCAACACCAGTGCAAGTATCCGCGCCGCAGTGGGACCGACTGCGACAGCGATAGTCCGTTTGCCGGTAGCATCATCGCCCGAACGGTCGGGAAGGGTCGTGAGAATATGCACTGAGGCGACGGTGAAAAAGAAGTAGAACGAAGAGGCCCAGTCGACGGCGGCCAGAGCATACATGTCGGTAAACGGCCCGACTGTGATCGGAACCAGGAACCCGAAGCACCAGGCGTTGGCTATCAGCCCGGCCAGCGGTCGATCTTTTAAGCGTAGTGGGGAGGATGAATAAAACCAGGCAAAAACAAAACCCTGCAAGAAAACCAACAGCATGAGTCGCGATATCAAACCGGCGATCGTGGTTCCCACAAGTGAAAAGATGAGATAGCCGATCATAAAACCACGCGCTGTGGTCAGTTCGCGCTGCAGGAAACCGAGTTTGTCGTTGAGGGCGTCGGATTCATAATCGAAAATCTGATTGACATAGAAGGCACCGGCCGCCAGCAGACTCAGGCATATCATCGTGACCAGGTTCGCCACACCAAAACTGTCACCGCTATGCTGGTGGCGCCCGTGAAGACTGACCAGATAGAC
>CBDUZQ010000055.1:0-10757 GCA_965371755.1 uncultured bacterium | reverse complement strand
TCGAGACGCGACAGATCGGAAACGTTGATAATCTGCACCGGTTTCCTGAAGATATTGGTGAACCCGAATTTCGGCAGACGACGGTGAAGCGGCATCTGTCCGCCCTCGCGGGCTACATTGCGTCGGAATCCGCTACGCGATCCGGCACCCTTGTGGCCACGACCGGAAGTCTTACCGGTACCACTGCCCGGTCCCCGTCCCACGCGTTTGCGCTTTTTGGTGGAGCCGGCCGCAGGTTTCAGTGTGTGGAGTTCCATTGCTGTTCTACCTCGACTAATCTATCTCTTCGACCGTGACCAGATGCGCTACAGCGCGCACCATGCCCCTGATTTGCGGGGAGTCGTTATGGACGACGGTACGGTTAATTTTTCCAAGACCAAGAGCCTTTATCGTTCTCTTCTGCGGCTCTTTACGATCAATGGTACTTCTTACTTGCGTTACTTTCAGCTTGGCCATCGCTTTCATCCTGTCTTATAGCCGACGGGCTAAGCTTCCTCGCGGAAACTCTCTTCCTGCTCTTTGGTTCGCAGGTTTATCAAGCCGTTTACAGTGGCTTTAACCACGTTGTTCGGGTTGCGGCTGCCCAACACCTTAGTGAGGACATCCTGAACGCCCAACGACTCCAGAATGGCGCGAACGGCGCCTCCGGCAATAACACCGGTACCCGGTGAAGCCGGCCGCATCATAACAGTGGTGGCGCCGAACCGGCCGTCGATCCGATGCGGTAACGTGCCAGCCACGATGTTGATCACGTTCATGGCCTTCCTCGCCGCCTCGGTCGCCTTGCGAATCGCCTCGGAGACCTCCGGTGCTTTGCCGTAGCCGACACCCACCTTGCCGTTTTTGTCGCCCACCGTCACCAGGGCCGTGAAACTGAATCGTCGTCCACCCTTAACCACTTTGGCAACGCGGTTGACATCAATTACTTTTTCCTCGAATTCGAGGGCATCCATTTGAAACTTCGGCAATCTAAACCTCGCTATAGTCTAAACCGACACTATATTCTAAAACTTCAATCCACCTTCGCGGGCGCCGTCGGCCACGGCCTTGATGCGACCATGGTACCGGCTCCCGGTGCGATCGAATACAACCTTTTCAATACCTTTATCTTTGGCCAGGCGAGCAACGACTTCACCGACCTTGCGAGCAACATCGGTCTTCGTTTGCTTGCTGCTAAGCTCCGACGCGAGCACTTTCGATGTCGAGTCTATGCCGACCAGAGTAGTACTGTTCTCGTCGTCGACGATCTGCGCAAACACCCGGCTGAGCGATTTGCTGACAGCAAGACGCGGTCGTTCAGCCGTACCCTGAATTTTCCCGCGCACTCGGCGGCGGCGGCGTTCGGCTCTTTTGTTCTTGACGATGTTCTTATCAGCCATGAATAGTTACCTCAATCCGATCAAGCACTCGCGGCGCTTTTACCGGCCTTCCTACGCACGTGCTCGTCGGCGTAGCGTATGCCTTTACCTTTGTATGGTTCCGGCTTGCGGAACCCTCTGATCTTGGCTGCCGTCTCACCGACTAACTCGCGGTCGACGCCTGCGACCACTATCTTACTTTCTTTGGGCAGCGCCGTCGCCGTAACACCTTCCGGCGGCACGACCAGAATCGGGTGCGAAAAGCCCAGATGAAGAATCAGCATCTGACCCTTGTTCTCGGAGCGGTAACCCACACCCACAATTTGTAGTACCTTCTTGAAGCCCTCGGTAGTCCCAACCACCATGTTGTTGATCAGGGCTCGGGTAAGGCCGTGCAACGACCGGTGCTTCTTGATATCCGACGGTCTGGTAACCAAAATGTTGTTATCCTCTACAACCACGGTCATGTCCGGATGAATAGTTCGGGAGAGGCTACCCTTGGGTCCGGTAACAGTGATTTTCTTACCATCGATATCGACCTTGGTCTTGTCCGGTATCGGGATCGGTTTCTTTCCTACACGCGACATCTTAGCATCCTTCCCTTACCAGCACCGCAGCAGTACTTCGCCGCCGATTCCTTTGGAGGCGGCATCAAAGTTCGTCATAACACCGCTTGAAGTCGATACCACCGTCATACCGCGCTGGTTGAAAGTCGACTGCCGCACCTGTTCGGCATCGAAATACCGGCGCAGTCCGGGGCGCGAGATGCGCTTAATACCCTTGAGAACCGGCACATCACCGGCGCTATAGAGCAAATAGACACGCAGCTTCCCCTGCTTGTTGTCCGGCAATTCCATCATGTCCTTGACGAACTTTTTCTCTTGCAGGATGCGGACGATTTCCCGCTTGATGCCTGAGGCCGGCACATCGACAGCTACCTTGTGTGCCTTGTAGGCGTTTCTGATTCTCGTCAGAAGATCAGCTATGGGATCAGTCATACTCATCGTTAAAAACTCCCAGCAACCATTGGGTCTACCAACTGGCCTTAACAACACCCGGCAAGTCACCGGCCAGGGCCATTTGTCTGAAACATATTCGACACAGACCAAACCGACGCATGAACGCCCGCGGTCGACCGCAACGACGGCAGCGACTGTACCCGCGCACTTTGTATTTCGGCTTGCGAGCCTGCTTCTCTATGAGACACTTCTTAGCCATTGAACTCCTATTTGCGGAAAGGCATCCCCATCTCAGCGAGCAACTGCCGGGCCTCTTCATCGGTCCGGGCGGTTGTCGTAATGGCGATATTCATTCCGCGTATCTTATCAATCTTATCATAATCGATTTCGGGAAAAATCAACTGTTCACGCACACCGAAGTTGAAGTTGCCGCGTCCGTCGAATGACTTCGGGTTGATGCCACGGAAGTCACGGATGCGCGGCATGGCGATATTGACCAGCCGATCAAGGAACTCGTACATAACCTCGCGCCTTAGTGTCACAGCACATCCGATAGCGGCGCCTTCCCTCAGCTTGAAGTTCGATATGCTCTTTCTGGCCCGCGTGACGTACGGCTTGCGACCGGTAACCTTGGTCAGGTCACCAACAGCGGCTTCCAACGTCTTGGCGTTCTCGATTGCTTCTCCGACACCGATGTTGACGCTGATCTTGGTGATCTTCGGCGCCTCCATAATGGAGCGATACTTGAACTGCTTCATCAAACGGGGCACGATTTCGTCGGTGTATTTATCCTTGAGCCTGGCCATTACAATGTGTCCTTAAATCTGTTCTCCGGTCTCACGGCAGACACGCACTTTCTTCTTTCTGCCACCTTCATCAATCACCTTGGTAATAGTCTTTGTGGGACCACCCAGGGACGAGCTATAGAGCGCGACATTGCTGAGATCGATCGGCGCTTCAATGGTGATAATGCCACCCTTGGCGCTTTTCTGAGTAGGGCGCTGGTGCTTTTTCCTCATGTTAATACCTTCAACCAAGATCTTACCCTTGTTGCGATTAACGTTGAGAACGCGACCGGTCTTGCCTCGGGCTGCGCCACAGCGAATGTATACAGTGTCACCTTTTTTGATTTTCATAGGTCGTTTCCCGTTACAGTACCTCAGGAGCGAGGGAAATGATTTTCATGAACTGTTTCTCACGTAACTCGCGGGCCACCGGGCCGAAGATGCGTGTGCCGCGCGGCTCCATCTGGTCGTTTATAATGACGGCGGCATTATCCGAAAAACGAATGATCGAACCATCTTTGCGGCGCACCGGCGCTTTGGTTCGCACAACCACGGCTTTACACACTTCGGACTTCTTGACGGTACCACCTGGTATTGCTTCCTTGACGGTAACCACGATAATATCGCCGATTGAGGCGTACCTTTTACGTCCTCCGAGAATCCGGAAGCACATGGCCCGCTTGGCGCCGGAGTTGTCGGCTACCGTCAGCACTGTGTACTCTTGAATCATATCTCAACCACCTTTACCGGCCGGTCGGTGACTACCGCCACCGGGCTACTTGGCCCTTTCCACTATCTCGACCAGTCGCCAGCGTTTCTTGGCGGAGAGCGGTCTGGTTTCCATAACCTTAACAGTATCACCCATCCTGGCTTCATTCTTCTCGTCGTGAGAATAAAGCTTGGAGAAACTCCGGAATATCTTTTCGTAAATCGGATGTCGATAGGTACGGTTGATGCGTACGATAATACTCTTGTTCATCTTATCGGAGATCACGGTACCGACACGGACCTTTCGGGTTTCTTTTCTCGTCTGCTCAGCCATCAATTACTCCTCTTCACCCTTTGCTTTCTTCGCCGTTTTCGACTGGGGCAAGATCAATGTCGACGCCTCGGCCAGTTTGCGGACCCCCAACTCATCTTCGTGAAGGATGGTGTTGATGCGAGCCATCTCCCGACGGAGCGTTCGCAGGCGGAGTGGATTGTCCAGGGCTTTGAGTGACTTTCTCATATTGAGATTAAAAGACTCTTCTTCAAGGTCGCGCTTTTTCTGCCTAAGTTCCTCGGCCGTCAAGTCGCGCAATTCACCAACCTTCAACATGGTCATACTCCTTGCGTGTCGGCCCGGGTTACGAATTTGGTTTTCATCGGCAACTTGTCACCGGCCAGCCTCAACGCCTCACGGGCCATCGTCAGGCTGACACCTTCGATTTCAAAGAGAATGCGTCCCGGCTTGACCACGGCTACCCAGTGGTCAGGAGCACCTTTGCCCTTTCCCATACGCGTCTCGGCCGGCTTCTTGGTTATCGGCTTATCCGGGAAGACACGAATCCATATTTTCCCACCGCGTTTAATATGGCGCGTCATGGCAATACGGGCGGCTTCGATCTGGCGGTTGGTCAACCAACAGGCCTCGATCGACTTGAGCGCGAACTCACCGAAATTAACAGCACTGCCGGTGATTGCCTTTCCCCTCCGGCGACCGCGGTGCATCTTACGAAACTTCGTCTTCTTGGGCATCAACATGGATTGTCGTCTCCGTTACTCATCCGGCGTTGTCGCTCTTGTCAGGTGGTTTGGGCTTTGCCTGGTCCGTTGATTTAGGCCTTGCCTGGCCGCTTGGTTTGGGCTTTGCCTGGTCTTTGGGCTTGGGTCTGTCTTTCCGATCTGAATTCGGTCTATTGGCAGCACCCGGTTGGTCCTTTCTTGCCTCGGGCGAGATTTCCGGGCGACGTCCTCGCGGCGGCTTGCCGCTGGGCGTGGTTCCAGCCCGGCGCACGCGACCGCGCGGCCGGCGACGTGGCCTGTCGCCCCGGTCTTGCTTGCCACCACGCCTGGCGGCGGGAGCATCGGGCCTCTGCGCCTGCTCCCCGGCCTCAGCGTCGCGATAGAACTGGCTGGTGTCGACTATCTCACCGCGACAGATCCACACCTTGACACCGATAGTACCATATGTGGTGCGAGCCGTTGTCGTGGCATAGTCGATGTCGGCTCTCAGGGTGTGCAACGGCACACGACCGGCGCGATATTTCTCGGTGCGCGCGATCTCGGCGCCACCAAGTCGTCCACCGCATTGGATCTTGATACCGACGGCGCCCATTTTCATAGTCGCAGCCAACGACCTTTTCATCGCCCGACGGAAGGCGATTCGACCCTCCAACTGACGAGCAATGTTGTCAGCCACGAGCTGGGCGTCCAACTCCGGTTTCCGCACCTCCACGATATTCAGCATGATGTCCTTTTTGGTCAAAAGCTGAAGTTCTTCGCGGAGCTTGTCGACCTCGGCGCCCTTGCGCCCGATTACTATCCCAGGTCGCGAGGTGTGAATGTCGACACTGACCCGTTTAGGCGCACGAGAGATATGCACTTTAGCAATGCCGGCGTTGTCCAGACGGCGATTGATATAGCGCTTGATCATCATGTCCTCGTGAACCAGATCCGCGAATTTCCGATCGGAGGCGAACCACTTACTGTTCCAGGTCTTAATGATCCCAAGGCGAAAGCCTATAGGGTGTGTCTTTTGTCCCAAATCCTTATCTCCCGACTCAGCGTATTTGCAGCGATGACTTATTCATTGTCATCATTTTTTTTCTTCTCTGTCTTATCAGCCGACTTTGTGGCGCTCTTTTTCACCTTGGTCTCAGCCGCTTTCCTGGGCTTGTCGGACTTGGCGGAGGTTTTCTTGCTGGTCTTCCTGCCCTTGGCAGCCGACTTGTCACCAGCCTTTGCTTTGGCTGATGCCTTGGAATCCCCGGGGGCAGCAGCTTTCTTCCCGGACTTGCGCGCCGGAGCCTCTTCTGTCTCGCCCTGCAGCATCACCGTAAGGTGGCAGAAACGCTTGCGGTACCGAAAGACGCGGCCCATCGACTGAAAGCGTATCCGCTTGGCGGTGGGAGCGGCATCCACGGTGATGTTCTTAACCGTCAGGTCCTCGGCCTTAACGACGTCAGTGCCCTCTGCGGAAAGGGCGTTGGCGGCTGCCGACTTGAGCGTATTGGCAAGATGTCGCGCGGCAATTTTCGGTGTAAAGTTCAGTATATCCAGAGCCTTCTGGACCGGCAGACCTTTGACCATGTTGGCCACCAGCCGCATTTTCCGGGGTGGAATACTCACGTAACGTAACCTTGCCGATGCGTTAACAACCATGATCAAACCCTACCTTCTCACCGACGAACTGCGTTCGGCCAGCTTGCCGCCATGACCGCGGAACAGCCGTGTGGGAGAAAACTCGCCCAGCTTGTGACCGACCATGTTTTCCGTAATATAGATGGGGATGAACTTATTGCCGTTGTGAACTGCAATGGTGTGTCCCACGAATTCCGGAATGACTGTCGAACGGCGTGACCAGGTCTTGATCACTTTCTTGTCACCGCTCTCATTCATAGCTTCAACCTTGGCCTGTAGCTTGGCGTCTAAAAACGGTCCTTTCTTAAGCGAACGAGGCATCCAGCAATCTCCGATTTATTTCTTGGCTCGTCGATCCACAACGATGTGGGCTCTCGACTTGCGTTTGCTTCTGGTTTTGTATCCTTTGGTCGGCTTACCCCACGGCGTACAGGGGTGTCGCCCACCGGAACTCCGTCCTTCGCCGCCACCCATGGGATGGTCGACCGGGTTCATGGCAACACCGCGCACGGTCGGTCGCCATCCACGCCAGCGGGATGCGCCGGCCTTGCCCCAAACGATGTTCTTGTGATCGATATTACTCACTTGTCCGATGGTGGCATAACAGTTACTCGGCGCCGTGCGTACTTCGCCGGATGGCATCCTTAGGGTAACCTTCTTGCCTTCCTTGGCCACCAACTGAGCCATGGTGCCGGCCGAACGACAAAGCTGGGCGCCCTTGCCGGGGCGCAGTTCGATATTATGCACGAAAGTCCCCAGCAGCATTACACCCATCGGCATGGCGTTGGCGACACGGTTGTCGACTTTCTCACCCGACATCACCTGGTCATCGACGTGCAAGCCGTCGGGAGCGATAATGTAACGTTTTTCACCGTCGACGTAATGCAAAAGGGCAATGCGTGCCGAGCGATTAGGGTCATACTCGATCGAGGCCACCCGGGCCGGGATATCATGCTTGTTACGACGGAAGTCGATCACTCGATATTGCCGTTTGTGACCGCCGCCTCGGTGCCAGACGGTGACGCGACCTTTGTTGTTGCGCCCACCACTCTTGCGCAAAGGCCGAAGGAGCGATTTCTCCGGTATCGTCGACGTAATCTCGTCGAACATCGGGACGGTTCTAAAACGCTGCGACGGCGTGACTGGACGGAACTTCTTAATAGCCATATACTGTTACCAACCAAATCCTATATATTGTCGAAAATGGCGATGGACTCACCTTTCTTCAGCCGCACGACAGCCTTTTTCCATACCGGAGTTTTGCCTACATTGCGTCCCATCCGCCGGGTTTTACCGGCCACGACCATGGTGTGCACACGGTCGACCTTAACCCCAAAGGCCGCTTCCACCGCTTCTTTGATCTGGTACTTATTGGACAGCTTGTCGACCTCAAAGACGTACTCATTATTCTTCTCACGCAGAATGGTCGTTCGCTCGGTGGCGATATGAGTCTTAATTATCTGGCGAAGATCAGCCTTCATCCGAACACCTCGTGTACCTTGTCCAGTCCAGCTTTCGTTATCAGCACATAGTCGGCGTTGAGCAGGTCGTACCCGTTGGCCAGCGCTGCCCGTCGGTATTGCACCTTCGGCAGGTTGCGGCAGGACCAGGCCAGCTTGTCATTGCGTCCCTCATCGAGCACCAGACATTTCTTGCCGTCCAGATCGAGTCTGGTCATCATGCCGGCGACTGCCTTGGTTTTGATCTGGTCGAGTTCGATCTTATCGAGAACCTTAATTCTCTCGGAGCGAGCCTTGTCGGAAAAAACCGAGCGGATAGCCAGGCGTTTCATTTTCCGAGGCATGTTGGAGCCGTAGCTGCGCGGCTTGGGGCCGAACACGATACCGCCACCGCGCCATAGCGGAGATCGAATGGTACCGGCGCGAGCGCGACCGGTGCCCTTTTGGCGCCATGGCTTGCGACCGCCACCGCGCACTTCACTGCGTCCGCGCGTACTGGCGTTGCCCTGACGACGGCGCGCCAACAGATTGACGATATACTGATGGACTACCGCTTCGTTGGGTTCGATGTCGAACAATTCCGGTTTCAAATCAACCGTTCCGACCTCTTCACCGTTCTGATTGAAAACTTTTACGTTCATCTCTATCTATCCACCATCAGCCGCGATTGGTGCTGCGTATCTTAACCAGCCCGCCTCGGAAACCGGGGACCGGTCCTTTCAGCAGGATCAGGTTTTCTTTTCCAATGACATCAACCACCTCAAGGTTGAGGGTGGTGACCTTCTTATTACCCATGCGACCGGACATTTTCATGCCCTTGAAGACCCGCGAGGGGTACGAAGACTGCCCGATGGAGCCGGGCGCGCGCGAACGATCAGACTGACCATGGGTCGCCTGGCCGCCGGAAAAATGATGCCGTTTCATGGTGCCGGCAAAACCGAGCCCACGTGACACGCCGGTCACATCAACCCGTTCGCCTACCTTGAACACATCAACTTTCAAGACTGCGCCGACCTCAAGTTCACTGTCGGTGTAGCGCACTTCACGGAGGTACTGCGTAGGCTCCGCCCCGGAAGTAGCGAACTGTCCCGTCAGCGGTTTGGTCATGCGACTCTTACGGCGAGCACCAAAACCGACCTGATAGGCGTCGTAGCCATGCTTGTCGACGGTCTTCCTGGCCACTATCGGACAGGGACCGGCTTCAATAACCGTTACCGGAACAGCCTCACCCGTCTCTTTGAAAATCCGGGTCATTCCGAGTTTCTTGCCGAGTATCTCTTTCATATCTCGTCGCCCTATCAGGTCTTTATTTCCACATCGACACCAGCCGGGAGGTCCAGCTTCATAAGAGCGTCGACCGTCTGCGGCGTCGAATCATAAATATCCATCAAGCGTTTGTGCACACGGGTCTCAAACTGCTCGCGCGATTTCTTATCGACGTGTGGCGATCGCAGCACCGTGTAGACAGTGCGTTTGGTCGGCAACGGTACCGGGCCGACAATCCTGGCGCCGGTTCGCAACACCGTGGAGGTAATCTCCTTGGCGGAACGATCCAGCGCGTAATGGTCATACGCTTTGAGGCGAATTCTAATCTTCTGTACATTCATCACGATCATGTATCCTGACTACTCTATGATCTCAGCGATGACGCCGGCGCCCACCGTGCGGCCGCCCTCACGAATCGCGAAACGAAGCTCTTGCTCCATCGCGATCGGCATGATCAACTCTATCTCCATCGTCACGTTGTCACCGGGCATCACCATCTCAATACCCTCAGGCAAGTGAGCAATACCCGTCACGTCCGTCGTTCGAAAATAAAACTGCGGACGATAACCCGTGAAGAAAGGCGTGTGACGGCCACCCTCCTCCTTCGTCAATATATAAACCTCAGCCTTAAACTTCGTGTGAGGCTTAACCGATCCGGGAGCCGCAATAACCATACCACGCTCCAAATCCGTCTTGTCTACGCCACGAAGCAACAACCCTACATTGTCGCCGGCCTCGGCATAATCCAATATCTTCCGAAACATCTCAACACCAGTAACCACCGTCTTGCGAGTCTCACGAATTCCAAGAATCTCTACCGGATCTCCCTGATTGACCTGACCACGCTCAACACGTCCGGTGCCTACCGTGCCACGACCGGTGATCGAAAATACATCCTCAACCGGCATCAAAAATGGCTTGTCCTTGTCGCGCTTCGGCAGTGGAATATATGTGTCCAAAGCATCAAGCAACTCGTGAACAGACTTGAAAGCCGGATCATCCAACGGCTTCGACTCATCCGTCCCAGCCGTCATCGCCTCCAACGCCGAGCCACGAATCACCGGAATATCATCACCCGGAAACTTGTAACTGCTCAATAAGTCGCGAACCTCAAGCTCTACCAAATCCAATAACTCAGGATCATCTACCTGGTCAACCTTGTTCATGTAAACGATGATGTAAGGAACTCCAACCTGACGAGCCAACAAAATATGCTCGCGAGTCTGAGGCATGGGACCATCGGCCGCCGATACCACCAGGATAGCTCCGTCCATCTGAGCCGCTCCCGTGATCATGTTCTTCACATAGTCGGCGTGACCGGGACAATCAACGTGAGCATAATGACGCTTGTCCGATTCGTACTCGACGTGAGCGGTGGCAATCGTGATCCCGCGCTCGCGCTCCTCAGGAGCATTGTCAATGGAATCAAACGAACGCACCGAGGTACCAGTCTTGCGCGACAAAACCATCGTCATCGCCGCCGTCAACGTCGTCTTACCATGATCAACGTGACCAATCGTGCCGACGTTTACATGCGGCTTTGTCCGTTCAAACTTCTCCTTTGCCATAGCCTTCGACTACCTCCGT
>CBDUZQ010000054.1:0-10795 GCA_965371755.1 uncultured bacterium | reverse complement strand
GGTTTCTTGTTGGTTGACGCCACATATGTTCCGGTGAACAAGTCGTTTTCACCGAAAGAACGAAATGCAAAAATCCTTGAGGACTACCCGCTTCTTCTGGAAGATTTGAATGATTTGCTTCCCAGCAAGGCAACGAAGATCATGCTGATCAAGGCTAACGTCTGTCGCCTGCTCGACGCCAGACTTCAATCTGACGGATTCAATGTCATCAATCGGAGTATCGTTGTTCCCTTCCCAGCTTTCGGTCAACAGACGATGTTTCGGGAAACGGTTAAGGGACTCCTACGGAGTATGCGATAGAAGCCGAATTGTCTGGCAACTACCTAATCAGCGTGTCCAAAGTTCGAATCCCTGATGGCGTATTCTTTTGTTATCCAATCCGATGCATCCAAACGACAGGGCTAGATTACCGACAATTGGGCGCGGGCCCCTCATTGAACATGTAGTCGACAAGATACACCAAATCGGCGATGTTGATCGTCCCACCAGAACTGTCAACATCCGCCGCCGTCAAGACAGGCAGAGGCGGTCCACCGATGAACATGAAGTCGACCAGGCAAACCAGATCCGATACATCCGGACCTTCACCGTCACCGTTCACATCGCCGGAAATATGCCCGACCAGAGCGAACCGCCCAACCGCTTCGAACGCGACACCATCCGAGTACTCACCAGCGACCGTGTATGTCTGCATGCTGACGTCAAAGAGGTATCCGTAACCCGGAATAAACTCGTTCGCATAGAAGACCACCTCAACCACCTCGCCGTCGAAATCAGGGTGCAACGGGAGCACCGAGATCGACTGCGGAGTGAGCGTGGAGTTTATCACAAGAGTCGCCGTATTTACGTCACCGGCCGTGTAGCCGGAATCGAAATCGCCCAGGTAGGCGCGCAACTCGAACGGAGTTATTGCGTTCGCAAAGTAGATTTGGATAGTGTCGGGGTCAATCACTGTCGCAGGTATCGTGCTTCGGCCAATCAGATTAACCATAGCAGTTGCCTTGTCTTGCCAGATGAGGTCGCCGGATATAACCTGCGGTTCGGCCCACTTTCCATCGACCTTGAATCTAACGCTGTCGCCCAGTACGCAACCTTCGTCCACGTCGGGGCTCCACCACAAATCGTCACCGTAGACAAACAGGACGCCATAAATCCCGGCAGTATCATAATTCTCACCCACTGTGAATGTTCCGCAATGAACCCCATCCGGATCGTAGGCATCAACAACCGTGCCAACGGGCGCCGGGAAACCATCGATGAAGGCCTCTCCATAGAACCACTTGGACCACGGCGTGGGAATGACATCGGCTAAACTTGTCGAGGCGGCGATGAGCAACACAATGAGCATTGTGGTTGTCTGTTTCAATGGGATGAATCCTCCAAATCCTCAGGCCGAAACCGAGTGTTGTGACTTGAGCACTACTACACATCCTCCGCACAAATGACTGGTACGCAGATAATATAACTGAATATAGGCAGGTGTCAATGCCTTGATACGCGCGGAAGTGCAAAGACAATCGGGTAAAACCCTTTGGATTCTATATAAGCCGCTTGGCTCAACCTTAGCCTGTTCTGAACGAAGTCGAAGGGTGGTTTCAAGACCACGCTTGCCCCCTACAATTTCACAAAATACTGTTCGGCGTGGATCTGGCCGGGAGTTTTCTTGGAGTGTTTGACGAAGCCCTCTTTAGTCAGGAGTCCCGTCATCTCATCGATCATCAAGGGATTGCCGCACAAGAAAACGTGCGTGTCGGTTGCGCTCGGATGGAACCCCCAGGCCTCATCGAGCACACCATCGGCCCACAACTTCTGCACAAACCCGGTGTGGCCCTTCCAGGGCGCCGCCTCTTCCTGTGGATGGCTCAAGATTGGGAGATAGGTAAACTGTTCGGCAATGGCGTCCAGGGTTTGAAGTTCTGAATGATAGCCCAGATCGCTCGAATGGTAGGCGCCGTGAAACACCGCGAAGCGACGCTTGAGGCCGCCGGCGATCTCAGTACGAATCATGCTCATGTAAGGCGCTACCCCGGTGCCGGTGGCGATCAGCACAGCGTTGAATCCCTCGGGCAGTTCCGACAGAGTGAACATTCCCCTGAACTTCTCGGACATCCAAAGCTTGTCGCCCGGCTTCAGCCCCAGCAACCGGGGTGAGAGGGAACCGGTGCGGACCAGGCCGATGTAGAACTCCACGAATTCCTTGGCCACCGAGGACGATGCGATCGAGTAGGCTCGCAGGATCAGCTTGTTGGGATCCTTGGGTGGTCGTTCCTCCGGCAGTTCGGTCCCGACCCTTGCCACCGTTCCCCGCAAACCCAGCGAGGCAAACTGCCCGGGCGCGAACTCCGGAAGGATCCAACCGTCCGGCACTACTCGCATCTTAATCAGCTCGGGCGTGATTTCAATCCTTTGCGTTACGATCGCATTCGGTTCTTTGTCGGCCATTGACAACTCCTGCTTGTGCTGCTTGCGCACCGTCGGGGTGCTTCGAAAAAATCGGCTGGGTATCATAATAATCCGGAGAGGTGCGATGTCAAGTCATTTGGATACAGGGCGCTGACCAGAATGCGATCCCTTAATTCCGATGAATCGCGACCAGTAGAATATGGGTGACGGACATCCATCTTGACAAATTACGCGTTTATGCTATATTGGAACAATTATAGGTCCTACAGAGCAGCAGTGACATCGTGTTCAATTTATCGGTCACGCTCGATCCGAGGAGGAAAGGTACGATATTAGTAAATCCAACGTAATCCGGCCAAGGTATGATTGAGCTTACTTCTGTCATGCTGGTCTGTTTTCTTCTGATCCCTACAAAGACTTCGCGAACTGTAGTAAAACGATATTGGAGGAGTCACAATGAGAAGCTCTCTAACTGTTCTGACCCTGGTCCTGATTATCATGGCTGCGTCTGTGTCTGTCGCCGATGTGCCGACCATGATCAACTACCAGGGACGGCTGACCAACGCCGGCGGGGAACCCGTGGACGCCGTTGTCGACATGGTGTTCAGCATCTGTTCCGATTCACTTGGCAGCGCCTGTGCCTGGACCGAACTGCAGGAAGACGTCGAGGTCACTGATGGTTTGTTCAACGTCAAACTCGGGTCGGTGATACCGATTACTGACAACGTCTTCTCCAGTGCCGAGCGCTGGCTGGGTATCAACGTGGGCGGTGAAGCGATGCCGTATACGCAGTTAGTGACGGTGCCGTATGCCTTCCGAGTAAGCACTGTTGATGGAGCCACCGGTGGTGAAATATCCGGTAAGCTAAATGTTGGATATTCCAATACCAACAGTGGCGCGAACGCCTTTGTTACTGGTGTCAGCAATAGTGTAAGCGGCATGGATGCCGTCATCTCCGGAGGCAATGGAAATGAAGTAATCGCATCGTATGGAGCAATCGGCGGCGGCCTGACCAACGATGTCGACAGTGAATACGGAGTCGTTGGCGGCGGATGGTCAAACAGAGCCGCAGGCAGCGCCGCAACTGTAGCCGGTGGCAAGTTTAATTATATTTCAAATAGTTTCTCAACGATTGCTGGTGGTGAGTCAAACTCAGTGACAGGAGCACATGCGTTCATCGGCGGCGGTCAAAACCATAATGCCGGTGGCGGCTATAGCGTCATCGCGGGCGGCTTCCAAAGTCAGGCCAACGGTGATTACTGTACGGTCGGCGGTGGACGTGTCAACAAGGCATATAACACGGCGGCCACCGTTGCCGGCGGCTGGCTGAACGAAGCCGGCGGCCAGTACTCGGCCGTATTGGGCGGAGCTGAGAATAATGCGGGAGGTGATTACTCAGCCATCCTCGGCGGTCACGGAAACACTATTATGGTCTCAGGTGATTACTCCTTTCTGCTCGGCGTCAGCGGCAGTCTGAGCGCCGACTCGACCTTCATGGTCGACATGCCGCACATCCGCTTCGGCGATGAAGCTACCGGCTATGAATTCCCAACGAGCGACGGCAGCGCCAGTCAAGTATTAGCTACCAATGGCAGCGGCCAACTTAGCTGGACCACTGGTGGTTCCGGCGGTGGTGGTGGCTGGACCGATGACGGCACCGTCGTTCGTTTGGATACCGACACTGATGAAGTGGGCGTTGGCACGGTAAGCCCCGACGCCAAACTTCATGTCGAGTCGGCCCAAACTCACGCCGGACGATTCACTTCGAGTGTCGGCACAACTGACAGCGCTGTTTTCACCGCCGAGTATCTCGGTGGTGGGGATATCGATGCGGTAGCTGTTCGCGGCGTCTCGCGACCAAATGATTATTGGGGTATCGGGGGACGCTTCGAGGGCAACTATCTTGGCCTGGAAGCCATCGCTCATCCCGGCGGTACCAATGCAAACTATAACTATGTCGGGATGGTTGGTGAAGTACGGGGAGGTATCGCCCGTAATGAGGGCATTCGGGGTGTAGCCTCTGACTGTTGGGGGGCAACCGGTATCTATGGCGTCGCCTCGGCCGGGACAGAATATACTATAGGCATTGAAGGTGCAGCTCGCGCCAACAGTTCTCCCACATCGACGGGCGTAATGGGCGTATCCGTTGCCAGCGGTAGTTTCAGCTATGGCGTGACAGGGTGGGCGATCGATTCCCCATCGACATGGAGCTATGGTGTTTACGGTCAGGGTCACAGCTCCACGAGTGGCAACATCGGCGTCGGTGGCTCTGCGCAGCTTAACTCCGGCTGGAAACGCGCTGTGTACGGTACGGCAGGCGGGACCGGTGACAACTACGGTGTATATGGAGCAGCAACGGATGCAGCCGGTACCAACAACTACGGTGTGTACGGTACTGCCAACAGCGCCAGCGGCTTGAACTGGGCCGGTAAGTTCGTCGGTGATGTTGACGTCACCGGAACCCTGTCCAAAGCCGCCGGTTCTTTCAGGATCGACCATCCGCTTGATCCGGAGCACAAATATTTGCAGCACTCCTTCGTAGAGTCTCCCGACATGATGAACGTCTACAACGGCAACGTTACCACTGACGCGTCCGGTCGGGCCGTGGTTACGTTGCCGGATTACTTCAATGCTCTCAACAAGGATTTCCGTTATCAACTCACGGTCATCGGCATTTTTGCCCAGGCAATCATCGAACATGAGGTCAAAGGCAACCAGTTTATTATCGCCACTGATCAGCCGAATGTGAAAGTCTCGTGGCAGGTGACCGGTGTCCGTCAGGATCCATACGCTGAGGCGAATCGGATTCAGGTCGAAGTCGACAAACCAGCACACGAGCAGGGCAAGTACCAGCATCCGGAACTGTACGGCTTCGGAGCCGAGCGCGGCATAAACAACGTCGAAGAAGTCCCCGAAAACGAACAGCTTGAGCAGATTGCTCGGAACGGGGAAAGGAGCAAGAAATAGTCATGAGAGGCATTACAGTAACAGCCTTGATTGTAACCATCATGCTGCTTTCAGTGGGCATGAGCGCTGCGGCTGACAACTCCGGCAAGAAAGATAGCCCGTCTGCCAAAACGGAGTTGAATGCCGATATCGACCAAATGCTTGAAACGGCGCGGGCTGCTATCGCCGCTCGCGCCGGTGAAGAGATCAACTGGCAGGTGATCTCTTCAGGAGGCACCAAAGGTAGTTCCGCCAGTTTCGATTTGCAGGGCACAGTTGGGCAGACATCCGTTGGAGTGGGCAGTTCGGCCTCGTTCGGTCTGCAACATGGTTACTGGCAGGATTTCACATCCGGTGGTGGCACCTGCTGTATGGGATCGATACGCGGCAACGTTGATTACGACGTCGGCGATGCAATCGACATATCCGATCTGGTATACCTGGTTGATTTCATGTTCTCCGGTGGTCCGCCACCGCCCTGTTTCGAAGAGGGTGATGTCGACGGCAGCGGCGCCGCGCCGATCGACATCTCCGATCTGGTCTACTTGGTCGACTATATGTTCACCGGTGGGCCGGCACCGCCGCCCTGCCCGTAGGATACAACGAAATCGGCGTTGCAGATCAGGTTTCCTGAGACCTGACGGGTCTCAGCATAGCCGCGCCGATGCTGCCCAGTCGACAATCTGCTCGACAGATAGTGGATTGTGTCGTATACTGTTAAGGTGTCGAAGCACACTAGACGGAGGAGATAACATTGAAATCCATATTCATCTTTTTCGCGGCGCTTGCGCTATTGCTGTTGGCGGCAGTTCCTGTTATGGGTGCATCCGGCATTAGTCTGGATGAGATCATTGGCAGTTGGACCTATTTCCCGGATGAGTTACTCTGTACCGGCACCAACGTTATCTTCAAGTTTCGCCTGACCAATGAAACCGGGAGTTATATCGCCGGCATGACCACCGGCTTTGAGGTTTACTCCCCCGACGGTGCTACCTGGACCACGACCACCGGCGCATGGCTCGTCGATTGCCACACCTGGTTCGATCTAACCTGCGGGGTTCGGCCACATGGCGTAACCGGGTCCGGTGCCGACACCATTGGTTTTGAGGGCGCCAAATTGATGCAGCAGGGCATCCCGCCCGGCTTCGACTCAGTGGTTTTTCTGATCGCCGTCGGCCCTATCGACGATTCGTGGGGCGGTTACACTCTTTGTATCGATAGTTCATACTACCCGCCCAGCGGCATCTGGATGTGGGCCTTGAACCCTGGCGGCAACTTCCCGCCCGGCTGGGACGGCCCGTATTGTTATCCGATCGGAGTGATCCCCGGCGATGATCAAGACGGGGACGGCGTCTGGTGGGGCTGTGACAACTGCGAGGGTGTCTATAATCCCGACCAGACGGACACCGGTTGGGACGGCGTCGGCGACGCCTGCGTGGGCTACTGCTGCTATATCCGGGGTGACGTCGATCACAACGGTGATACGCAGATTGATATCGCCGACCTGGTCTATCTGGTAGATTATATGTTCAATGCGGGTCCCACGCCGGTCTGTTTTGGGGAGGCTGATCTTGATGCAAATGGAGTAAATGATATAGCTGACCTGGTATTCCTGGTCGACTACATGTTCAACGACGGCCCCCCGCCGGTGGCGTGCCTTTAGTATTACTGGGGAGTCATACTTGCGAAGGCCAGAATCCAGCCTTCAAATCCGGATCTGGATTCCGGGTCAAGCCCGGAATGACAGTGACCTAATCTCTGCTTAGTCGGACACACCAAGAATCCGCTTGATAAATCGCCCCGATTGCGTATACTCTCCCGACGTGTGAACTGAAAGCGACGGCTCTGGGAACCACGATCTACCATTCGACGTTGTCGGGTACAAGCTGTCTTGAAAACGATAAGGAGGAGACAATGAACTTTAAGTCGGTTGATGAAATCTTAACCTTTGCCATCGGCAAGGAGCAGGAAGCCGCAGACTTCTACACCGATCTGGCTGAGAAGATGGACAAGAAGCACATGAAGACCATCTTCCTGGATTTTGCCGAGGAAGAAAAACGCCACAAGGCCAAATTAGAGGCTGTTACCGAGGACAAGGTGCTTCTGAAGTCCGAGGAGAAAGTTGTCGACTTGAAGATCGGTGATCACCTCATCGACGTCGAAGTGAAGTCCGAATTGACTTTCCAGGAAGCGCTGATAGTGGCGATCAAGAGCGAAACCAACGCCTACACGCTGTACAAGAGTCTGGCCGTGGCAACCGACGACGCCGGGTTGAAAGAAACTTTCCTCGGTCTTGCTCAGGAAGAGGCCAAGCATAAGCTCCACTTCGAGGTCGAGTACGACGACTACGTCTACCAGGAAAACTGATCAGCAAGCTGGTTCTTGCCCGCTACGCGGGTTGCATAATTGACGATAGGCCGCCTCAATCCGGGGCGGTTTTTCTTTGGATGCCGGTTGGATTCAGGAGGGCAATTTGCTACTCTGCTGTCGCTGCCAGGCAGCGACCAGCCCGAATAGCAACGCCATAATGTACCCATCCTGGCCCCAGGTCCAGGCTCGCATATAGAAAATAGTAAGGGCAAAGACTACCATGGCGATCGCTAGCGCACCGGCCACCTGGGTGTCTTGGGTGTCCAACGACCTTCCGAACTGACGATAGCCAACCTTTACTCCTCGCCACGCCAGCCACAACAGAGCCCCGGCGCCCAGCGGGCCCGTTTCAGCCAGCCAGTGCAGCACGACATTGTGGGGAGACATGCCTCCGATGTAGTACCACACCGGCACCAACCTGATATCGGGAAGAATCTGTGAGACCACTTTGAAGTTACCCATGCCGATCCCGGTAACCGGGTTCACCAGGTAGGCCTTTATGGCTGCAGTCCACAGCACCACACGCAACGAAACAGTACCTTCAGGTCTGACAATTGAGTTGATCAACTCCCCGATCCTCTCGAATGATCCCCGGAAGGCTGTCTCGCTCAACATAAGTACCACCAGCGCCAGACCAGCCAGCGGCACGGCCAGCCAGAGTATGGTCCACCGGTTTGCCTTTTGCTGTTCCCGTTGCCCCTTGCGCATCACCAGCCACATTAGGACAGGCAAGGTCACTAACACGGCTACCATGGGAGCGCGCGACTGCGTGCCCAGAATCGCAATACCTATCACCAAGCAGTAGGTGCCATACAATAATCGCTCCCCTGGCCGGCTGGACCAGATCAGAAATGCAGCCGCCATCGGCAACGCCGTCATGCAAAAGGTCTCCATCGGAAGCCAGGCCAGCCCGAATACGCGATGCTGACCGCCCTCGATTACAAGCATCACACAGTTGATTGCCGACAGCACAACTACTATGAGCAGATAAACCTGCACAATCCGCCGCACCCCGATCTCCTGCGCCATCTTGAAACTGACTCGATACGCCAGGTAGATCACTATAACTCGCAAAGTAGGGGTGATGGTCAGACTACGGTCGTGAGCCAGCACGATCGACATCAGGGCGGCACCGATAAGAAGCATAAACGGCGCATCGAAACTTGTTCGGTGAACTTCTGTCCGGACACGCAACAGATAATCCAGAACAATTGCCACAAGCAATATCAGGACGGCAAAGTCGGCCGGGTTGATCAGCATCCCTCCCAAATGAGCCGGATAGAACAGACCGCCGGCCGCCATCCATATATAGAAACAGATTCTGGGGTTGGTTATGAGAAGCATAGCTCCCAGAACCGCGAAGTAAAGGGCAGCGAGAATCGGACGCGGTCCGGTAACGATCAGCAGCGCCGGAGAGAGTACTATGAGAGCCACAAAGGCCGCTACCAGGTTGAAGCGGCGGCTTGTGTCAGGCGGCGCATAAAGAGAATCACCGGCGGCGTGAGTATCATTCATAACACAGTAATGGTATGAAAATATTGCGTGAATGGCAACAGGCAGACTCGTTTGGGGGCAGACCGCTTACGCGTCTGTCTTCTTTGTAGCGCTCATCGTGAGATACTTCCACCGGTACCAATCGGCTTTGGTGTCAGATGGTCCCCGATGACTCCGTGGCGAGCATGAGTCACAAATAGCTTGACCTATAACTCTAAGTTCCTTATCATGTTACTGAACGATAAGGACCGTAGTACTCTATGCAGGATGGTCCCAATCGATGTGTTCTCATGACCGATCAAAACTATCCGACCGCTATCGCGCAGTGGTCTTGGTGCTGTGTGTCACGGCGCTGATCGGGGTACCCCTGAGTTCGGCTCTGGCTGTCATTTCAAACGTCTACATGGGGCCAAGCTCGCCGGATAATACCGACGCCATTTGGGTAAAGGTAGAAGGCTGGTATCCTGATCTTTGTTATTACCCCCAGGGTACATCCGTACACCTGTCGGGCGATACGATCCACGTTACCGCCCACGCTGTATATGACGCCGGCACCATCTGCTTACCGATGCTCCGAGACTATTCCGATAGCGTGGAATCGGGTCCCTTTGCACCCGGAACCTATACGGTGCTCGTGTCTGATTTCACGCCAACCTACCAAACATTGACGCTGACCGTATCGTCCAACCCGGACTGCTGTCAGGGAAGGTCCGGAAATGTTGACGGCAGCTTCGATGATATGGTGGACATTTCAGACCTCGTCTTTCTGGCGGACTATATGTTCACCGACGGACCTGTGCCGCCTTGTATGGAAGAAGCCGACATTGACGGCAGCGGGGGAGGCGTTATCGACATCACCGACCTTGTCCACATGATAGACTACATGTTTGACGGAGGCCCACCGCCCGTGGACTGCCCACAATGAGGGCGAGGACAAAGATGAAAACGATCACAATACTCTGTACCGTCCTCCTGCTGATGAGCGGGTCGGCAGCCTCGCAGGACATGTGCGCGGTGAGCCTGGACCATGTTACGGGTGCCTACAACGGTCACATCCCCATATCGAATGAAGAGGTTACCTTCAGCATCCGGATCACCAATCTCAGTCAGGCATATGGAGTGGTAGGAGTCACCAACGGTTTCGAGATATCGGGTAGTGATCCAGCGGTGACCTGGAACGTTACGGACACCGGAGCCTTGGTGTACATGCGTCACATCTTCGACCTGTATTTCGGGTTTTCCATGGTCAACGTGGATGGGTCCGGGGCCGACACCATCGGAGTTGGCGGCAGTACAATGATGGGAATGCCGCTGCCAACCGGTTACGATGACACCGCCTACTGGTTTTCCCTGGTTGTCAATGATCCTTCCGCCGCTGGACACCAGATTTGCATCGACTCCTGCTGGTACCCATCAAGCGGCACCTGGATGTGGACTTACGGATCGGGCGGGGGCAGTTTCCCTCCCCTTTGGGACGGGCCGCACTGTTTCGATCTGTACAACTGCTGTGAGGGGATGCGCGGTAACATCGACTGCGATCCGACCGGTGAGATAACCATCTCTGATTTGGTCTATCTCGTCG
>CBDUZQ010000053.1:0-10798 GCA_965371755.1 uncultured bacterium | reverse complement strand
GGGAGGTATGGCCACAACAGTTGGCGCAGGTCAGTGAGGTCGCGACGTGGGTTCGACAATGAGAAGGCCAGGAAGAAAACGAGAACGAAGCGGAATATCTCGGATGGCTGACCGGAGAAAGGACCCAGGGCAATCCAGCGGTGTGCGTCGTTTCGGGCTGGGCCGAGAAACGCCAGGGCCAACAGCACCATACTTATCAGCACGGCCGGAACCGAGTAGATGGCCAGTCGGTTAAGGTTCAGTTTGCTGATTACGAATACCGCACCCAGCGAGAGCATCGCCCATAGACACTGCTGCCGCAGGAACAACAAGTGTGATCCGAAGCGTCCTTCGGCCAGTATCGAAGACGTTGAGTAAATCATAACCAGACCGATGACCATCAGCGCCAAATAGGCCAGCAGCAATCCTTCGTCCATAGAGCTTTTAGTCAGCGATCGTTTCATTCTCTTTCCTGTCGCGCTTGAGTTCGGCCACGGCCGCCTTGAACAATTTCCCGCGCTGTTCGAAGTTGTCGAACATATCGAAACTGGCGCAGGCTGGTGACAACAGCACCGTGTCGCCCGGTCGCGCCTGCGCAAAGCTGACTTTGACTGCCTCCTCAAGTGAATTTGCAAACTGGGTCGGGAAGTGTCGTCCCAGACTGTCGTACATTTTCTCTTTGGCTTCACCGATCAGGACGATTGAAGCTATCCGGCCCTGCCCGTGCTCTAACAGCGGCTGGTAAGAGGCTCCCTTGTCGCGTCCGCCGGCGATGAGATGGATTCGGGTGTTGATCGAACGCAAGGCGTAGCAGACGGAGTCGACATTGGTCGCTTTTGAATCATTGACAAAATCGATCCCCGCTACCCGCGCGACGGATTCGAGGCGGTGCTCGACACCGGGGAATGTCTTCAGCACACGCGCCATGATTGCTGGATCGACGTCGAACAACGTTGCCGCCGTCACCGCTGCCGCCGCATTCTGAAGATTATGCGGACCGGGGATGCGAATATCCCGGGCAGAAACTATTCGCAGTCCCCGTCCGCCATGCGCTATGCAGAGATCTCCCTGCTTAACAAAAGCACCCTGTTCAACCTCGCCCTCGGTAGTGAAGTACAGTTTGTCGGCGACCGTCGTGACGCTGTCGCCCATGATTTCCTTGTCCTGAGCGTTCAGGATGAGGTAGTCACCACTCTTTTGATTCTCGGTGATGCGGTACTTGAGATTCTTGTACGCCTCGAAGCTGCCGTGGCGGTCGAGATGATCGGGCGACAGATTCAGGATCATGGCCACGTGCGGTGCGAAGTCGGCGATCCGTTCCAACTGGAAGGTCGACACTTCAACAACAGCCACTCCGGAGTTGCCGATCTTGTCCGCTACCTGCGCAAACGGTAGTCCGATGTTGCCGCAGACGAAAGTATCGAGGCCGGCGGCGGAAAGTATCTCACCTATCAGGGTGGTGGTAGTGGTCTTGCCGTTGGAACCGGTGACACCGATGATCTTCCCGCGACAAACCCAGGAGGCGAACTCGATTTCAGAAAAGACAGGTATCCCTCTGGCTTCGGCTTGCTTCAGAATGTCGATCTCCGGGGGCACGCCGGGCGAGACGATGATGTAATCCGACTTCAGCAGGCGATCGGTATGTTGGTCGGTTTCGTAGGCGATACCCTCCTGCCTGAGTTGAGCGATAGCCTCGGCCAACCTATCGGCCGGCGCCGTATCGGAGACAAACGGCACGCCGCCAAGAGCCGCCGCCAATGAGGCCGAGGAAAGGCCGGAGCGACCCATCCCTATGACACCGATGGTCCGTTCGCTTATGCGTTCCTGAGAAGTCATTGTTTTCTCATCGTACTTTCAAAGTCGCCAGGGTTAAGAGGACGCACAGAGCGCCAAGGATCCAGAAGCGAACCACTATTTTGGATTCCGACCAGCCGCATAGTTCGAAGTGGTGGTGTATCGGCGCCATTTTGAATACCCGTCTGCCGCCACGGTAGCGATATGACAAAACCTGTATAATCACCGACAACGCGACCATGACGAACACACCGCCAACGATCACCAGCAACAATTCTTTCTTGAGCAAAATAGCGATTGCAGCCAGGGCGCCGCCGAGCGCCAGCGAACCGGTGTCACCCATGAACACCTCGGCAGGATGCGAATTGAACCAGAGAAAACCGAGCGCCGAGCCGATAGCTGCTCCACAGAAAACAGCCAGTTCACCGCTGCCGGGCAGGTACTCAATGGCCAGATACTCCGAAAAATCGACGCGACCAGTGACGTAGGCGATACCGGCAAAAGCCATAAAACACAGCCCGGACAAGCCGATGGCGAGACCGTCCAGGCCGTCGGTAAGATTGACGGCATTGGAGGAGCCTGTTATCACGAGCACGATGAAAGGCGCGTAGAATACCCCGAGGGTGAGCACATAGTTCTTGAAGAACGGAATCCCGGTCGTGCCGTCGTAGATTTTCTCGGGCGCCAGCCAGAACAGGGCGGCGGCAAAGACAGCACCCAAAAGTAACTGGCCTATCATCTTCTTGCGCGCTACCAGCCCTTTTGGCTGATGTTTGATGGCTTTGAGGTAGTCGTCCATGAAGCCGAGCGCGCCCAGCCAGACGGTTACCAGCAGCACCATCTGCGTATAGTAGTTGGTCAGGTCCGCCCAGAGGAGGGTGGGAATGATGATGCCGGCCAGAATAATCAACCCACCCATAGTCGGAGTGCCCGCTTTCTTCCGGTGACGCTCAGGCATCTCTTCGCGAATCGTCTCAGCCACCTGATACTTCCGGAGCAGCCGGATGAAAAACGGTCCGAGGATAAGACAGATGAAGATGGCGGTGACGGTAGCGCCGGCCGTGCGGAACGTGATATAGCGAAAAACATTCAGGCCGGAGACATATTCAGTGAGAGAAGAAAAGAGATGATACAACATCAGGCATCACCCTCGCTTTTGCCAACGGCGTCGATCACAGCCTCGAGGCCGATACCGCGTGATGCTTTGACATAGACGAGATCGCCGTCGGTGAAGTATCGGGACAACTCCACGGCACAGGAGACGGCGTCTTCAAAATGACGGCACGAATTCTCATTCTTCCCGGCTGCCAGCAACTCATCGTGGATCTGAAGTGCCAGGGGTCCTACCATTACGGCCAAATCGAAGTCACAGGTAGAAAGCAGCCGTCCGACCTCACGGTGATACTCGCCCGCTTCGTGTCCCAACTCAAGCATGTCACCCAGCACAACGATCCGTCGGCCGGACGCCGGCAGAGTGAAGAATATCTGCAAACCCGCTTTGACCGAATCCGGATTGGCGTTGTAACAATCGGCCACGAAAGTCACTCCGCCATGTTTGACAACCTGACCACGCATCGGCGCCGTGGCAAGTGGGATACTTTCAGTAGCTACGTCGTCAAAGTTGAATCCGAGTGATCGGACGATTGCATACGCCGCCAGCAAGTTGCTGACTTGATGTCGACCGGGCAGCGGCAGTTTGAACAGATGACCATCGATTGTCACCGTGGTGCCGTTGACGCCCTGCGGGTCCATCGCATCGACCGTGAAATCTGCGTCGTGATCGAGGGCAAAGGTGATGAAGTCACGGCCTATTGCCCTCGTCTGCTGGACCAGAATTGGGTCGTCACCGTTGACGATGATCGGAGCCTCGTCATCGGCAGCACGCACCAACTCCAGTTTGGCGCGGGCGACCGACTCGATCGAATCGAGGAACTGCAAGTGCGATGGTCCCACGTTGGTGATCGCAACCAGATCGGGGCGAACGATCTGAGCCAGTCTCGGCATCTCCAGTTCGGTTGAAATACCGAGTTCCATCACGGCAACCGTCGTTTTCTGCGGGACGGCAAAGAGAGAGAGGGGCACCCCAAAGAGGTTGTTGAGATTGCCCGGAGATCGGTACACGTCTGTCGTCACAGCATTCAGGAGATGGTAGGTCAACTCTTTGGTCGTCGTCTTGCCGTTGGAGCCGGTGATACCGACCATGCGAGCAGTGAGACTATCACGATAGGCAGCCGCCAGGGTCAGCATCGCCTCATGACTGTTGGGTACGGCAATCACCGGCACCTCACCGCGAATATGTTCCAGACCCGGCCAGGCGTACTCTGCGACTATCCCGGAAGCTCCGGCGGCGATAGCGGCGTTGATGAAATCGTGTCCATCATTGACCTCGCCTCGGATAGCCACGAACAGTTGCTTCTCCTTTACCGCGCGGCTGTCGATAGCCACGCCGGTGAAGCTCTGTTCGACGTTGTCCGTGTTGTACACGGTGCCGCCGGTGACGGCTGCCAGTTTACTGAAACGCAACTTTATCAATTCCCTTTGTCACTCACCAGTCCGGTATAGCCAAGTTCGGCCAACACTCGCTTCGCTTCGTTGGTGTCATCGAACTCGTGTCTGACACCTTTGATCTCCTGATAATTCTCTGCTCCCTTGCCGGCCAGCAGGACAACATCGCCGGGTTCAGCCTTCTTCAAAACAGCTTCGATGGCAGCGCTTCTATCGCCGATGATGTCGTACTGATCACCCTCGAGACCGGGCTTGATATCCTCGATGATGGCAACGGGTTCTTCGCTGCGTGGATTGTCTGAAGTCACCACGCAATAATCGGACCCGGTTGTCGCCGCTTTGCCCATAAGGGGCCGCTTTCCTATGTCGCGGTCACCGCCGCATCCGAATAACAACAGCAGCTTCCCCTGTGACAATTCGCGCGCCGTCTCGCACAAGCGTTCGATGGCATCGGGGGTATGGGCGTAGTCGACGTAAACAGCGAACGGTTGCCCGCACTCGACGTAGTTGAGACGACCCGGCACCGGCTGAGCCGTCTGAAGTCCGTGGACGACGTTGTCAATATCGACACCGGCGGCCAAACCAGCCGCGGCTGCAGCCAGAGCGTTGATAAGATTGAACCGCCCCGGCAGCGGGAAAGTTACCGTGTGAACACCCATCGGCGTTTTGAGATCAAACACGGTCCGAGCACTCTCCAATTCGAAACTGGGGCAGTAGACATCGGCCGATGCATCCTCCAGCGAGTAGGCCAGGTAGGACGATGTGATGTCACTGAGGAAGGATCGAAACTCCGGCACATCGATGTTAATGACAGCGTAGCTGAGAGGACCTTCCAGTCGCTTGAGGAGCTGCTTCTTGGTCTGAAGGTAGTCTTCCATAGTCTGATGAAAATCGAGATGATCGCGCGTGATATTGGTGAAAACGGCCACCCGAAAATCGACGTTGTCCACCCGGTGCAAGGCCAGGGCATGCGACGACACTTCGACCACCGCGTTGACACAGGAGTTCTTCTTCATCAGATAGAGCAGGCGTTGCAAATCGAGTGACTCCGGCGTCGTGCGTTCGGCGGGGAAGGTCTCTTTGCCGGAATCGTAGACGACAGAAGTTACCAGGCCGACCCTCTTGTTGCGCGCTTCCATTATGCTCTTGATCAGGTAACAGACCGTGGTCTTGCCATTGGTGCCGGTGACGCCACAGATCTTGAGTTTGCGCCCCGGGTAGTCGTAGAATTTCGCTGCGAGATCGGCCAGCGCCTGCCGGGTGTCGGCCACCTTGACGTAGTTTTCAACGAGGCTGCATTCGTCGTGTTCACCCACGACGGCCACCGCGCCCCGCTCAACCGCCTGAGGCACAAACTCGAAACCGTCGCGCTCATAGCCTTTGATAGCGACAAACAAACTGTTCGGTCTCACCTGGCGCGAGTCGTATTCGATACTCTCGATTTCGACATCGCCGCTACCGGTCAGTTCGGCATGTGAGTGTCCTGTCAACAGCTCGCTGAGTTTGATGTGAACCTCCACCCTCCTAAGTCGGTTTGCAGGTCAGACGACATATCTTGTCGCCGCTGATAGTTTCGCCGGGCCTGAGGGACTGTTTGACCACACGACCACGGCCCTTGATAGTAAACTCTACCTGCAGAAAATCCAGGTAGGCGGAAGCCTCACGGATTGACAATCCGGTCAGGTCGGCAATGCGAGGCTGGTCGTCGCCGGGTGATGTTACCGAGACCAGGATGTCGTCGTTCTTGACGGCCATGCGATCCGCCGCCGGGAATTGCCAGACGACAAAACCACTCGTGTCACTGCAACGGAGCGCCAGATCGTGTTCCTCTGCCTTCAGGCGGGCCGCGGCGATATGGCGACCGACCAGATCCGGAACCTCGACAGTGGATTCCAGTTCGTCACTCTTCGCCACCAGTATCCGCTCGGAGGGGGTAAAAAAGTCCGGGTTGAGGCGGGCGTATCGCTCGGCGATTCGGCGGAAAGTCGGTCCCGCGGTCCATCCACCGTAGTGCACCGGATGTGGTTCGATCAGCAGCACAATGCCCGCGATGAGCGGCTGGTCGCACGGGAAAAAACCGGCGAAACTGCCGATGAATTTATTCTTGAAGTAGCAACGATTTTCATGATCGGGGATTTCAGCGGTGCCCGTCTTGCCGCCGATGCATACTACATCAGATTTCACCGGCGTGGCAGTGCCGACCTCAACCACTCCCTTGAGGAATGATCGCAGCGTGTCACAGGTTACTCGGTTGGCCACGCGTCCGATAGGCTCACGGTCGCAACGGTCGGCGATGTAACCATCCTCGTCAACACTGCCGAGAATCAAGTGCGGTCGCAACAGTTCGCCACCGTTGGCGATAGCTGCGAAACCGGCGGCCATCTGCAGGGCGTTGACCGCCACGGCATGACCCATAGCCAGCGCCGAGATCGTGTAGTCGGACCATCGTTCGGGCGTTACCAGACGGCCGCGGGTCTCACCGGGCAGACCGATGCGAAGTTTTTCTCCCATCCCGAATCGGCGCGCCGTTTGGTACAGTTCGTCGCCACCCAGTTGCACGGCGTACTTGCCCATGCCGATGTTGCTGGAGTGTTCCACGACCTCGCGGAAAGAGAGCCATCCGTGTTTCTTGTCATCGCGAAGGCGGCGGCGACCCACCTTCCAAACGCCCTCCTCGCAATAGACTGAGTCTTCAAAGTCGATCAAACCGGCGTCCAACAACCCGGCCGCCGTGAACGCCTTGAAGACGCTGCCCGGTTCGAACTGGTCGGAGATAACACGCAGTTTGGTAGGTTTATCCGGCGATGATTCGCTGGGGTCATAGTGGGCCATGGCCAGGATGTCGCCGTTGTTGCAGTCGAGCATCACGACCATCCCACTTTTGGCGTTATATTCAGAGACTGCCGCCCGCAATTCCTCCTCAGCTATCTCCTGCAAACGCCAGTCGACGGTCAGAACGAGCGAACGGCCCGGCGAAGGTTTTACCAGCGCCTTCTCATTGACACGGAAAGTGTTGCGCAAGCCATCACGGCGAATATCAGCCAGCCCCTTGCGCCCGGCCAGCGTCGTGTCGAACGCGAACTCCAGACCGGACTGGCCGCTGTTGTCAACATCTGTAAAACCCAGAATCTGTTTGCCGATCAGCCCGAAAGGGTAGGAGCGGTGCGCGGAACGGCGCAGGTAAAGACCGCTTGGGGCTGTCTGTTCAATCCGGACGGCAGCGGCATCATCAAGCTGTCGCTTGATCCATCGAAAACGCCGCGACGCAAGTCCATACTTTCGGCCTGCTGAACCGGCCTTGAGATCAAAAAACCGTTCGAGATATTTCCCCACCGCCTTGAGTTCGAGCTTATTGGCCGGATAGGCATACAACGACGAGACTACGATATTGTCGGCGACTATCTGACCGTTTCGATCATACACTAACCCGCGATCGGCCGGAATGTCAATTGTCCCCTCCGACTGTTTTTTGACAATCTCGCAGTATTGGGAATGTTTGAAGATTTGCAGATGAACCAGACGAGCTGTCGCCACGGCAAAAAACAGGCAGACAAAGGCCAGCAGAATTCCAAGACGCAGACGCTGCTGTTTGGTCAGAATCACCGATCCCCCTCCTCGCCGTTCAGACTGGCCGGTCTCAGTTGACGCAGATCACCGGCGCTGGCGCGATTCTCCGTTACCACCGGCACATACCGGGTAACGCGCTCGATAGCTCTGAACATCGTAGCCAACTCGTCAAGCTCCGGGGGTTTTTCTTCCCGTCCGATCAGCGTGTAGATCTGATCCGCCGCCACCGGCCGTAGGCCAAGCGAGTCCATGGCATACTTCTCGATTCGTCCGGCAGCCGACAGCGAGGCCAGACGGGCGTTCAACTTCGAGGTGGCATCGACCAGTTGCTCATTCTCGGCGCGCAGGCGTGAAACCTGTTTGACCGTCTCCAGGACATGCACCCTTTGCCAAACATGGATAACACTGGCTATGAGGAACACCGTGACCAGCACGGCAATCGGGAAATAGCGATGCGACCTCAGACGATTGATTACAGAGGAGCGGATTTCCACCGTCTCTTTGAACTTGCGCACCGTCTTCCTCATGCGGGCAGCCTCTCGGCAACACGAAGTCGGGCCGATCGGGAGCGGGGGTTGGATGCTATCTCTTCGGCGGCGGGCCTTACCGGCTTGCGAGTGATGATTTGCAACTGGGGAACCTTGCCACACATACAGACCGGGAATCGAGGCGGACAGGTGCACCCTTTGGCGGCCTGCTGAAAGAAGCGCTTGACGATGCGGTCCTCCAGCGAATGGTAGGCAATTACGGCCATGCGACCGCCGGTATTGAGGAAATCCGGCGCCATAGGAAGGAGCCTGGAGAGTTGGGCCAACTCGTCATTGACGGCGATGCGCAACGCCTGAAAACAGCGGGCAAGAGTTTTGTTGCGATAATTCGGAGGGGCCAGTTGGGAGACGATAGTGGTGAGGTCGGCGCTGGCGGTGAACATTCTCTGTTGTCTCTCCCTGACAATCGCTGCGGCCACTCGGGCCGCCTGCCTCTCCTCACCGAAATCGCGAAAGATGGCGGTGAGGTCCTTCTGATTCAGCGAGTTTAGCAGTTCCGCCGCGGTCGGCCCGCCGGACTCCGGGTCGAACCGCATGTCCAGAGGTCCCTCCAGACTGAATGAAAACCCGCGCTCGGCATCTGCCAGTTGATCCGATGAAAGTCCCAGATCAAGCAGAATACCGTCAAACTTCTTATCCTCGAATTGGCCGACTACGGTTTTCAAATCGCCGTACGCGGCGTGTACAATATCACAGACTTGTCGGCAGTCACCGAGGTTTCGTCTGGTCCGATCGACCGCCTGAGGGTCCCGATCGAGACCGTACAGTCGGGCCGCCTTGCCCAGCTTCGAGGCCAGCGCCTTCATGTGGCCGCCGGCACCGGCGGTGAGATCGAGATAGGCGCCATCAGGATTAGTCACCAGCATGGCAACTACCTCGGCGACCAGCACCGGCTGGTGACTACTCTCGTTCGCGTCCGGGATCATGGACGGAAAACAGTCGCTCGGCTACTTCCTCGTAACTCCCAGCGAACTGCTCGAGATAGTATTCATACCGCTGCGGATCCCATATCTCCAGCCACCGATTGACACCGATCACCAACAGTTCCCTGGACAACCGCGCTTCCTTGACCAAGTGCGATGGTACCAGGATACGGCCGTTGCGATCGGGTTTCACGGCGCCGGCGGACGAATAGAACCGCCGACTGAAAAAGCGAAAATCCTTCTGCGTAAAATTGAGGGAAGAAAAGCGACGCTGGACTTCTGCCCACTCAGCCTCTGGGTAGAGACTTAGACAGCCTTCCAACCCCTTCGTCAGAACCAGAGTACCCTTCAGCAGTGACGTGCCGTCCGGCCCGTTCACCGCTCTCAGCTTGGCCGGCAGGGCGAAACGCCCTTTGTCATCCATCGTCGTTTGGTAGCGACCGACGAAACCAGTCACCGGCTTCCTCCACTTTCTGCCATTTTTCGCTCTAATTATCCTTATTTTACACATTTCCCCCACTGGAAGTCAAGCGAATTCTTCTCCTGAAATAAAAAAAACGCTCGCGTTAACTGCAGGCTATTCAAAGAGTAAGGAATATCACTTTTCACAAAGACGTTAAGCCGGTGTTGTGAACAAAGCTTTAGACAAAGACCGATGCGGCTGAAAAGCCAAAAACTCGGGCTAAATCCTTCAAATGTTGGGGGTTCGCCAATATGAAAGGCTACCTTCATCGCCCACCCGACCCTCCTCCGTTCCTTTATCTATCACCTCGAAGCGACTGAATAACAGCGAATTGCACGTATTCGAAAGATTTTCGGAGGTCGAACTGCGCAGAGGGTCGGTCTCTTGCACTATTTGTGGCAGGTTCAGGATGAAACGAGCGAGCACGAATATGAAACTATACATCGTCTTATTGGCAACCCTGATGATCTTGGCGGGATCAGCCTGGTCCGGCACGGCAACACTGGAATTCGACATAAACGGATTTGAGTTTGATGCCACTAATGGACAAATCGAGCACAGGGGATTCGAGGCTACTTCTGTTGGTCTGGCTTTGACCCTTCCGAGCCGGACGTACTATGTTGCGCTTGGCCCCGGTGAAGAGGCGGAGGCGATAAACTACCAGGTCACCGGTGCAGAGCCGCTGGGGTATATGAGTTCAGAAGCTCTGGAACATGACATTCCGACTGGTGAGATCCAGGTCGGTGGTGTGAATTTGGCGAGCACCTTCGCGGAAAATGGGTTGGGCAGAAAGGCGGTCGAGGTTGCTGACGTCATTCAGATCAATCAGGACCGCTATGTCAGCCTGGTGGTTTTCCCGGTGACGGTTGGGGCCGATGGTGCGGCACAACTCAACAAAGCCATCACCATCAGGATGGGCACAGAAACCCTGTCCCCCGACCGGTTGCTGACGGAACTGCCGGGTAATGAGTCCAGATCACTGGAATCACCATTGGCCGCGCTATCCGGTGGCGACGCGC
>CBDUZQ010000052.1:0-10852 GCA_965371755.1 uncultured bacterium | reverse complement strand
GTGTGGATCCTTTTGTTGGGCGGTCTGGTTTACCTACTGGTTGCTCGTGGCGAGCTTATCGCCGGACTCTTCACCACCCGCCTGCGAGTCTTGATTGCTGCGACCATAATGATCGGACTGACAATTGTCTTTCAACACGACTCATTTCTGCTCGGCGGCGGCAACATGCGGGTGGCGCAGATTGCACAGGCGCCGAAGATCATGTTCCGATGGTTCGAGTTTGGCGTTACCATGCTGGTGTCGTGGTTCTACGTTGTATTCTCACTGTTCGACATGCCGCGCAATATGCCGGCGGTGGTGAGTTGGAAACTCCTCGCTTTCTTCTCGACAGCGGCAGCACTGATTGCTTGCATCAAGCTTGCGGTGGAATTCACACGCGACGCGATTCGAAGAGTGTTCCTTTTCGTAATCATGTTCGCCGGTCCGCAGATGGTTGTTTACTTCGGGTTTGTCGGCGTGGAGCCGGTAGTGCCGGCGATAACCGTCTGGCTGGCCTGGGCGGCCGTCCGACTGAACCGTCATGGCGGAGGCAAGAGTCTGGCTCTGGTCTGGATTCTCACGATTGTCGGTATGTTCCTGCACGTCTGGCTGATCTACCTTCTGCCCGCGGCGATCTTTGTAACAGCGCGACACCTAAGCAAAGACAAAAACAGGCTATCCAACCTGACGCTGCTGTCCGGACTGATTGCCTGCCTCGCACTGTTCGCAGTTGTCTACATGCGGGGACTTGGCGACTTCGAGTTCTCACGCTTCATCCTGTTCCTGCACGGCAAACCGCCCTTTGGCGACTACGGTCTCTTTTCGGTTCGCCACATCAGCGATGTGGTACAGGTGTTTCTCCTGACCATTCCTGCGATTGTAGTGACCAAGTATCTATGGATGCGCCGCCTGTCGGCGCTGCGCACCGATGCCAACCTGGTGACGCTCAGCCTGATGACAGTGGCCGGAGGCGCGGTTATGGTGATAACGGACCCGATTCATAGTATCGTGTTTGATGTCCCCCGCCTGGTTGTCTATATGACTCCAATGTCACTTCTGACCGGACTGCTTCTGGCTGACGTCCCTCTCGACGTTCCTAACGGACGTCGCTTGCTGGGAGTGATGGCGGCCCTCGCCCTGATAGTTCCAATGAGCTACTTACCGGTACTGCTGAAGATCGACAACACCGAGTCGTACGCCTCTGAGTACTTTGATAAGCACGAGCCTCACCATTTGCACGCCGGTCTGGCGTTCCGCGATGCTTACTTCTATCGACGGCACCTTGACGAACGCAAGCGAGTCATTCGTGTTCCCGGTCACGAGCAGGTAAGTCCGGAAGAACTGACCCCAAATGAAGATCCACTGCACGCCGCTCTGGATACTTCGGGGCGAGCGAACGACACCATCGCCCTCGACACCACGAACCTGGAGAAGGCGAACCAGTGGGAGTGGATGTTGCCGTCCAGATCGTCGGACTATCTGAATCTGCGCGGTATCGGCGATCTGATCGCTTCCGATCAGCCCAAGGAGGCATTGCGGATGTTGTACCGCATAAAAGCCAAGCGACCCTATTGGGCGCAGGCGCGGGCCACGCTGGTGAGTGTGCTGGTCCAACTGGGACGCTACGCGCAAGCGAGACCGGAGATCGATACTTGTTTGATGCTCGAGCCGCACAGCCGCGTGCATCACATGAATAACTACATTTGGTATCGTGACCAGAAACAGTTCTACGAAGCATTGAAGGCTGTTAAACGAGCATCCGAATTGTTCCCCGGCGACCCTGAGATCCTCACCGATCTAATGATCATCCATTACCGCGCCGGTGACAGCTACGAGGCGGACACCCTGGCTGTCTCCCTGATGGCTTCCGATCCGACTCTCCCCTATCCGTACCTGATCAAAGGATTCCTCGAAGACAAAGGCGACAATATGCTCGCCGCTGTGCGCTACTACGAAAAGTTCGTCTCGCTGGCGCCGAACGAGCCCGAAACGGTACGCATCCGAAAACGTTTGAACGACCTGACTGCCCAACTCCGCGAGAACTAACCCCGGACACACAGGTACCCCACCCAGAGCGCCAGCGTCGGGTGGGATTTTTCATCTTCGCACGGAAGAACCCACCTGTCGCTACGCTTTAGGTGGGGTACCGGAACAGACACCTACTTTTCCAACAAGCCTACAAGCTGAGTTGTCACCTTACCGAACCATCGGCCAAAGCTCCGAACATTATATTGCCACCGGCGTAAATACTGTGTGATATTGTTTGACCGGTCGGTATTGGAGAGCCCGAAGGTTGAATTCAGGAATCGCTGACAAGTCAGTCATGTGGTGCGAGGTCGTTGAGGCCGTGCAACCGGTTATGCACACCTTGCTGGAAAGGCTATCGAAATGAATACTGCAAGCAAGCTTCTCGCTATCGTGTCATTGATGCTCCCGGCAATCACCGGAGTTGCCATAGCGGACGATCTGACCACGGACGCCGAAGTACGGGCGCTCATCAGGGAAATCGACCAACTCTACCGCAGTGAGTCCAGCTACGCCGTGCTGGAGATGGAGGTGGTGACACCGCACTGGCAACGCACGCTGACTATGGAAGCCTGGAGCCATGGAACCAAGAAGACCCTGATTCGCATCACCTCTCCCAAAAAGGAGAAAGGGGTCGGCACCCTGCGGGTTGAGAACGAGATGTGGAACTACCTGCCCAAGACCAACAAGGTCATCAAGGTGCCGCCTTCGATGATGATGAGTTCCTGGATGGGGTCGGATTTCACCAATGATGATCTGGTTAAGGAGTTCTCGTTGTTCGAGGACTACAGCTATGAAATAACCACGCCCGACAGCGCCGAGGCGGGCCTGATCTACATCAACTGCATCCCACGCGAGGATCTGCCGGTGGTATGGGGCAACATCGTCATTGCCGCGCGGCGCAGCGATCACATTCCCCTCTGGCAGAAATACTACGATGAAAAGGGAAAGTTGATGCGGGTGCAGACGTTTTCGGATATCCAAATGTTCGGTGATCGCAAGATTCCCGCTGTGACTGAGATAGTACCGCAAAACAAAGAAGGCCACCGGACGGTCATCCGTTACAAGGAGATCGAGTTTGATCTGAAGATCGGCGAGGATGTCTTCTCGCTCAGGAACCTGCGTTCGCCGAAATGAGAGTTAGTGAGAATGCTGACGTTTAAGATTGCATTGAGAAACAGTTTCCGCCAGAAACGGCGGACGACTCTGACCGTGCTGACCATGCTTGGCGGCTTCGCCCTGGCGTCGATCTCGATCGCCTGGTCCGATGGTAGCTACGCTTACGTCATCGACATGTTCACACGGAATCAGATGGGACATATCCAGCTTCATCGAGCAGGCTATCTCGACCGTCCCTCGCTTTACAAGACGGTGGATGACTACAAAACTCTCGGCGCTGCCATTGAAACGGTTGACCGGGTGCAACACTGGGCGCCCCGACTGTACTCCAGCGGGTTAGCCTCGGTGGAGGAGAAGAGTTCCGGCGTGAGAATTATCGGTGTCGACCCGGCACGTGAAACCGCTACTACCCGCTTCGACAAGAAAGTGACGGAAGGTCGCAGCCTCGCAGTGTTGACGTCGCACGAAGCGCTATTGGGCACAGGTCTCGCGAAAACGTTGAAGGCTAAAGTCGGTGATGAAGTAGTAATCGTATCGCAGGGGGCCGACGGATCGATTGCCAACGATCTCTATCGGATCGTCGGGCTGATCTCAAGCGGTGACGCCATCGGTGACCGCACTGCGCTCTATCTGCACCTGACCGATGCTCAGGAGCTGCTTGTGCTCGAAAACCGTGTGCATGAAATAGCCGTGGTTGTGGACGGGCTTGATGACCTCGATGAAGTAGCGGCAGCGATACAAACAACCATCCAACAACCGGAGATGGAAGTAGCTACCTGGCAGGAGTTTGCTAGGTCGTTTTACGTGGCGATGCGGGCGGACCAGCAGGGAAGTTGGATCAGTTTGTTTGTGATTCTCCTGGTGGTAGCGGTCGGAGTACTCAACACCGTGCTGATGACCGTGCTGGAACGCAGGCGCGAATACGGGGTGCTTCGCGCTATCGGTACCGGACCGGGACAGGTTTTCAGAATGGTAGTGATGGAAGTAATGATTATGGCGGTGGTCAGCATGATCCTCGGGAGTGTCGTTGCATACCTCGTCAACTACCAAATCTCAATTGAGGGCATCGAATTGCCGACAGCGTTCACGTACGGCGGGATCACTTTTGATCGGCTGTACACTATCATCAATGCTCGGAGCTTCTACATACCGGCCGTCTGTATCATTCTGACGGCGGTCGTCGCTTCGTTGTTGCCGGCTCAAATGGCGGCCAGGGTAGCGCCGGCCAGGGCAATGCGGACTCATTAGGAGGCGGCTGGATGCGACTCTACATAAAGTTAGCCTGGCGAAACATCTTTCGCAACAAGCGGCGCACCTTCATTGCCGGTAGCGCCATCGGGATCGGTCTGGCCTCGCTGATATTCGTCGATGCACTCATCCTCGGGATGGAAGAGAATATGATCCACTCAGCCACCGCATCGTTTCTGGGTGAAGGCCAGATCCATCGCGACGGATTCCGCACTACCTTTGAAGTTGAAAGCACGATCATCGAGCCGGAGAAGGTGACAGCCAAACTCGAGGCCCAGCCGGTGGTGGAGTATTTCGCTCCCAGGCTTCTGAGTTTCGCCATGATTTCGTCACCGGCCAATGTCACCGGTGTCACTATGGTTGGGATAGACCCCGACCGCGAGCGAGAGATATCCCAAATTGACGATGCCGTCATCGAAGGAACCTATCTCGATACAAACAGCGCGCGCAGCATCGTTATCGGTGACAAGCTGGCCGATCTCATGGAGATTGAGTTAGGTGATCGCGTAGTGTTGACGGCATCACAGGCGCACGGCGGTGAACTGTCGCAGGAGATGTTCCGCGTGTCGGGTATCTTTCATATGGCTGTTGACGGGATGGACAAAGGGATGGTGTTCATATCGCTTGGAAAGGCGCAACAGATGCTGAACCTGGCCGGAGAGATCCATGAGATCGCCCTCAAGTTCAACAACGCTGAAATCGGCCACAACGAGCAGGCCTCGTTCTGGTCGACCTATTCGACCGACGGCAATGAGGCGGCGGGATGGGCGGTCCTGATGCCCCAAATGAAGGCGGCCCTGGATCTCGGTCAGTTCAGCACTCTTATTATCGGTTTGATCCTGTTTGCCGTCGTGTCGTTAGGGATCATAAACACTCTTTTCATGTCGTTGTATGAGCGAATGTTCGAGTTCGGGGTCATGCGCGCTGTCGGTACGCGACCGTTCGCCATGGGGCGGTTGATCGTTTTCGAGGCGGGTGCGCTGGCCGCCGTAAGTTGCGTCCTCGGGATCATCCTCGGCCTGGTTATCACCTACATCTTCATCCGGATAGGAATCGACTATACCGGCATTGAGTACGTGGGCGTAACTTTTCGCGAACTGCTCTACCCGGTGATGCAACTCAAGCAGTACGTACTCTATCCGGTGGCCGTGTTCCTGTTGACAATGGTAGTCGGACTGTATCCGGCATCTTACGCGGCCCGTATGAATGCCGCCAAAGCTATGCGACGCAGTTTTTGAAGAGGTTCGATATGATTGCAGACAACGACCATAAGGTCATTATTGCCGAGGGTGTCACCAAGGAGTATTCCGACAACGGGGTACCGGTAATGGCGTTGCGCGGGATCGACCTGACGATTGAGCAAGGTGAGTTCGCCGCTATCGTGGGTCCGTCGGGCTCCGGCAAAACCACCTTCCTGAATGTCGTCTCCGGCCTGGACACTATCACCGAGGGCTCCGTCCGACTTGACGGCAAGTTGCTATCTTCAATGAGCGGAAGGGAACTCTCGGACTACCGGCGCGACAGAATCGGATTCATTTTTCAGGCGTACAACCTGATTCCAGTACTCACTGTCGAGGAAAACGTTGAGTACATCATGCTGCTCCAGGGTATTGAAAAGAAAGAACGGCACCGACGCGTGCGCGATCTCCTGGCGCAGTTGGGACTCGATGGTATGGCCGACCGTCTGCCGTCACGTCTGTCCGGCGGCCAACAACAGCGCGTGGCCGTAGCGCGGGCGATTGTGTCACGACCGGCGCTGGTGCTGGCCGACGAACCTACGGCCAATCTGGATTCGAAGACCGCGCTCGATCTGATCGACATGATGCGACGACTCAACGAAGAGAGCGGCGTGACATTCGTCTTTTCCACGCACGACAGTATGATCATGGCTCGTGCCCGCCGTTTGATCGTGCTGAAGGACGGTCGGATAGATCGTGATGAGACGCAGGCATGATCGGACTTCGACGGCGACGAACCATCGGATTCGTTCTGATGCCCCTGCTTCTCGCAGCGAATACTATGGCGGTGGACCTCAACGGTTACTACAAGAACTTCGTGGCGGTCTATGATCTGCCGACATACTCCCTTGTCGGTTTCGACTTCGATACTCCCCCGATGGGTCAGGTCACCAGTCGCCTGCGACTCAACGGACACATGCGCCTCGGCGGGGATGCCACGTTCAGTGTCGCTTGGGATATCGTCCCACGCATTCAGGATCGGATGTTGTGGCAGAACAATCTCCTGTACAGAGGGACTGAGGGTTCCGCATATCGTGCCTTCGATTTTGACCGCCGCATCTATCCGGAGCCTGATGACTCAGTGGCTAGTTTTGGGCTGTTTCATAATCTGGATCGGGCACTGCTTTCGATCAGCGCTCGTGATTTCGACCTGTATCTCGGCCGCCAGGCGATTGCCTGGGGTTCCGCGCGAGCCGTCAACCCGACTGACGTGATCGCACCATACGCCTACACCGAACTCGATACCGAGGACCGCGTGGGGGTCGACGGCGCGCGGCTGCGGGTGCCGCTCGGGTTCATGGGAGAGATCGATGCCGGGTATTTGTTTGGTGATGATTTCGAGTTTGAGCAGAGCGCGTTCTTTCTCCGAGGGAAGACATACCGTTGGCGAATCGACTTGTCGGCGATGGTGGTCGGGTTTCGCGAGAACCTGATGGTTGGTGTTGATCTGGCCCGGGCGGTCGGAGGGGCCGGAGTGTGGCTGGAAGCCGGTTATGTTTTCGATCACGCTCTGGATGGCCGGTGTTCCTGCAACAGAGATGATTACCTGCGGTTGTCGGTCGGCCTGGATTACAGTCTCACCGGGAGGGTCTACGGTTTCGTTGAGTACCACTTCAACCAGCCCGGCGGCGATGCCGAGGAATACTTCTCCACACTCACCACCACAGCGTACCGTGACGGCGGCGTCTACTTGATGGGACAGCACTATATGATCCCCGGTATCTCATGGCAGATCACACCACTGATCTCCGGGGGTGGCGAATTGTTGGTGAACCTTGGTGATCCTTCGGCCCTCCTCGCGCCAAGGGTCGAATACAATCTGGCCGAGGACATCTATCTTTCCGCCGGCGCCTTTGTTGGGATCGGACGACGACCGGCACTTGAACCCGGCGAGTCGTTCACCTTCGAGAACCTGCGGCTCCGCTCGGAGTTTGGATCCTATCCCAACATCTACCACACCTCGTTCCGAGTGTATTTCTAGCCGCTTGCTGAAACATCGCATCATGGGGCAGACGAGGACATCTGCCACCCACGAGGAACTGTGGAACTTGGTACCCCACACAGCACTAAATCATCTTGAAAACAAAACCGATGCCCAGCGTTTCTTTGAAGCGCCCTTTCTTGCTGACTTCCTTGTCGTACAGAAGCTGCGTATAGAAATTCACGGTGATGATCTTGCTGATGGAGGCGCTGATGATGTTCTCCCAGTTGATATCGATCGCTTTCCAGTCATCCTCGAAAGGCGTACCCTTCACCTTGTCCTTCTCCGAGAAGATGAACGCCTTGTATACGGTTAGTTTGCCGGTGTAGTGCAGCCGCTCGCTTAAGGTCAGGACGACATCGGTGACCGACTCCAGGCCACCATCGTGCAGAGTCGAATCCTCAACCGTCAGGGTCAAACTGTCGACTATCACGCTCTTCATCGTCTGCCGTAGCGCCAACCCGAAACGGCTGGTGACATGGTCGTTTTCGCGCTCATAGATCTTGCGAGCAACACCCACTGACTCCGTCAGTCGCAGAGGTGAGAAAAAGCGCTTCTTCGCCTGCACCGAGGCATCCACGAACTGTGTTTCCAATCTGAAGGCCGCGTACGGATCGACGAACTTGTGCAGTGTGAAACGTCCGACATTCTCCCAGTCGATCAGGTCGGTTGACTTCCTGGGTTTGCTCCAGTTTTTCGTTTCAGCATCCTGCGTGATTGTCTGCCCGAACGACAGTTTCAAGGTCGAGCGAAAATCAAACCACTCCCTGAGTTGCTTTTCGGCGCTGCTGTTGAGGTTGCTCACCCAGTTGACGGAACCGGCTTCACCACCTGACCAGGAATCGGAGTACGACGTCTGAGTCGTCGTAGCATCGATGATCAACGATTTCTTCCAACCAGTATGACTACTGTCGGCATTGGCCAGGGCCACCGGCGCGAGGGCCAGTGCCGTCAATATCGTGACCCCAACCATGATTGCCATCCTGTGCATCTCTGTCTCCTTAGCTTGTTGCTATCTGGTGCATGTGAACATCCTGCTGCGGGAACGGTATAGAGATACTTTCGCGGTCAAACGTCAGCTTCACGTTTTCAGTGAAATCGAAATAGACCGCCCAGTAATCATCAGTCTTCACCCACGGTCTAACGGCGAAATTGACCGAGCTGTCGGCCAGTTCCAACACACCGATCGTCGGCGCCGGGTCCTTCAGGATTCGGCTGTCCTCGGCGGTCAGCTTCTCCAGTATCTGTTTAGCCCGTTTCAGGTCATCACCGTAGCCGATGCCGAACACCATGTCAACCCGGCGCTGGTCCTTGGCCGAATAGTTGACGATGTTGTCGCCGGTGATTTTGCTGTTGGGTATGATGACTTTCTTGTTGTCGGGTGTTCTGAGAACGGTGCTGAAAATGTGAATTTCCTCAACCGTGCCGCTCAGTCCGCCTGCTTCCACGAAGTCTCCCAGCGAGAACGGCCGAAAGATCACCAACATAACTCCGGAAGCAAAATTGGCCAGCGATCCCTGTAAGGCGAAACCGACGGCCAGGCCGGCCGCACCGATGACGGCTATGAACGATGTTGTCTCGAATCCCAGCTTGCCAAGAGCCGCGATAAAGACAAACACGAGAAGCGCAATCCTTGTCAGACTGGTGACGAATTTCGTCAGGGTTTCGTCAACTCTGGCACGCAGCATGAGCCGACGAATGATACCGGCTATGATGCCGACCCCGATGCGACCGAGTATGAGAATGGCGATGGCGCCGACTACGCGCGTTCCATACAGAGCAGCATACTCGTACAACACGCTGGTCCAGTTCTCCATGACTTCCTCCGTTAATGAAAGGGTGTCTAATTATCCAGGGCTGTTGTCTGTCTTTTCGTTGGCCTGCCCTGCTCTTGAGACGAATAACATCACGGCGGCCCCGTCTGTTCCCACGGACCGGCAGTGACTGCAAACGCTGTCTTCAATGTGCATGGCGCGTGCGACCGCCCCACGAACACAGTGTATGCTATTCAGTGCCGGGTCCCTTAACAATATAAATATGTGCCAGGCCCTGCTTGATTTCACATGCGGACAGGCATACTTTGGCGACACACTGTTGATCGCTCTTTCAGCGTAGCGCGATGGTCGGAAACCACAGGTGACAGACATAGAGACGTACGATATCAACACACCTTTGGCTGTCGGTGTCAGTTCCTGTTTGCTGGGGAAACGGGTGCGGTTTGACGGCGGGCACAAGATTGATCGCTATATCACCGACATGCTTGGAAAGGTCTTCACCTTTGTGCCGGTTTGTCCTGAGGTTGAAACGGGGATGAGTGTGCCGCGCGAGACAATTGATCTGCACGGAACGGTAGATGCGCCGCTACTGGTGGGTAATGACACCGGCATCGACCGCACGTCCAGGATGAACCGGTACGCTGCCCGGCGAGTAAAGCAGCGCGATCTTGCACGCACCCGCGGCTTCATATTGAAATCGAAATCCGCTACTTGCGGACTGGAGAAGGTCCGGTTATACGGTTCCTCGGGACGTGTTTCCTATCGTGCGACGGGGTTGTTTGCGATGGCTCTCATGCGACGATATCCATCCCTGCCTCTGATAGAAGAACGACAATTGCACGATGCCGACACTCGCGACAACTTTGTCACGCGCGTGTTCGCCTACAACCGAGTGCAATTGGATCTGATACAGCGTTCTTCCGTGAGCAAAATCAGACGTTTTCACGAACGAGAACGGCTGTTACTTGATGCCCACAGTGTGAAGCTCCGGCGCGCCATGGACAAACTGCTGGCGTCAAGCTGTGACCTTACGCCGACCGTCTTCGCGGAACTGTACCGCGGTTTGTTCATGCGGGCTTTGGCGGTTCGGTCAACACCAGCGAAGAACACTCGGGTTATGCAGACGGTGCTGCGCCGTATAGAAATAGCTATTCCGAGCAAGTCGAGGCGAGACCTGTCGGCACTAATCGTAAAATATCGAAATGGTCGCGTTGGTCTTTTTGAGCCTTTGTCCCTGCTCAGACACTATGTTGAGTTGCTTGAAATCCCTGAGTTGGTCAACCAGAGCTATCTCAATGCGGACAGCCGCGAGACTTGGCTGCGTTTTGGGAAGTATGGGTGATCACTCCCGCCATAGCGGGCGGGTCAGGCAAGTGGGACCGCCAGCCCCCTTGCGTGATATTTCGTTGCCCTCATACTCACTTACTTCGATACCGGCTTCTTCAAGCTGAGTTCTGGTGCGAGGGTTGCCTTTCAGCATGATACAC
>CBDUZQ010000051.1:0-10874 GCA_965371755.1 uncultured bacterium | reverse complement strand
AATCACCTTCTTCGCCATACCGGTTACTCCTGAACTTTTCGAAATCGACATCTTCGGTCAACAGGTGATCGATGAAACAGCGCTTGAGATACCAATCCTCCATGAGGTAGTCTTTCAGCCCCTCTTCCTTGGCTCGGACCTGGTCGTGGATGGATGCTGTTCCTTCGGTCTCCGCCCCGGTGACAGCCTGGTCGAGTTTGAAGTGGTATCCCTCGCGACGACGCGTGAGAGTATCGGTGACGCAGAAGCTGTGCTTGTTCAGAGCCAGGTCCAGAAGGGTACCGCCGTGTCGGGGGTTGAACACAGCGCTGAACAATTCACTGCTCAGGACGACTTCGTCCGCACCGTCGGCGTCATAATCGTACACCGAGCATTTCAGCGCCGTGCGACCCAGCAGCTTGTTCAGCCGCGTGTCGGCTTCTATCAAGCTCGCATAGACGGCCTGCCGGATATGCGGCAGATAAAGACCGCCGAAGACACCGTGCCAGTATGGGCAGTTGCACTGCCCCGCCCACAAGCGGTCGCGAGCGGCATCGGCCTGTTCGATCCGATTCGGATGCTCCCGTTCAAACTCGGCCAGCTTTTGCGACACTGAAAGCATCTTCTTGTGCATCAGGTTGGATTCTTCATATTTGGCCAGGAATCCACGCCAGTGCCCGCCGCGCACAAACCGCCCATAACGCTCAAGCTGCCCCTTGTTTTCGAGCCACTCTTCGAAGCGCTCATACTCGACAAAGGCAGTAGGTGGCAAGGCCCAGTGGAGCATCTCGGCATAAGAGGCCGACGGCAAATAAACCCGACCGACCGGCTTCGACCGAGCCGCCTCACCCAAGCTGATTACTTCCAGCCAGTCCGAGTTCTTTTCAAAGGCGTCGAACAGTCGCCGCAGCCACTCTTTCTCATAACAATGTTGATACGTCTTGGGCCAGGCGCCGAACTTCTCGCCGTCATCGGCATAGACGGCCAGCCCGGACGCGTCCCGTTCCGCCTGAAGTTTGAGTTCGGCAATCACTTCCTCGACCGTACCAAAGGGAATGAGATAGCGCAGCCGTTTCTGAATCGGCAGCAACGTGACCAGGTGTCCTTCGTTCTCGGTTACAAACGGTCCGGTAAGCTGGTTCGGCTCCAGCCCGGCGTAGAGAAAATGGGTATCGTCAATAGGCAGATAGCTAACTGACGCCTCGGCCAGAAGCTTCGGCAGATGCGGTTCCCAGATCCGTTCAGTCAGCCACAATCCGACAGGGGTCACCTCGAAATGATCGTTGAGATACTCCGTCAGCCCTCTGATCTGCCCGACTGCGTCCCGCTCCGGGATGGCGGTCAGGATCGGCTCGTAGAATCCGCCGGTCATGAGTTCAACCTGGCCACTATCTACCATATCGCCGACCAGTTGGAAATAATCGGCGTGGGCCAGTTTCTGCCAGCGCCACAGTATCCCCGACTGGTGCAGGGAGAAGCGGATGTTCGGATAGTCAGCCATCAAGTTCAGGAACGGCAGGTACGCCTTATGGTGGGCCTCTTCGAAGACAGCTTCAAAATTGCCCACCGGCTGGTGGTTATGCAGGCCAAAGGCTAGTCTGAATTTTGCCATGGATCAGAATATCTCCAGGGTGAAATTTATGTATTTGCGGGGATTGGCCCGGATGTCATTGACCAGGTCATCGATGTTGTCTGCGGTGCGACGCAAGTCGTCGTAAAGCCGACGGTCCTCCAGGAGCAGTTGTATCGTGCCGTCGGGGTTATTCAGGTTGTCGGCGAATTCTCTGGCCGAAATCGAAAGCGTATCCAGCCGCCCGACAATTCTCTCCAGACCGACCGAGACCTTATCGACACGATAGACAGCCGAATCGATCCGGCTGCGGTTGGCCTTCAACAGCCCATTGAGTTCACGAGAGGCCTGAAGGAAGTTCTCAGCCGTCTGGTCCAGCCTGGCTTCATTGCGCGCCACATAACCGGCCAGCGAAGCCGAGACCTGCTGGAGGTTGTCGACGGTGCTGCTGAATTTGTTCAACGACGAATCAGAGCCTACCGTCTGCTTGAACGATACCACCAGGTTACGCAGTTCGGTAATCATCTCCCCCATCAAGCCCATCACTTCCGGCAGCCCGGTGTCGTATAGCCCCCGGACCGGTTGGCTGGTGTCGAGAGTCAAACTGTCCTTACCCGGCGAGATAGCAACAAACCGTTCCCCCATGAGGCCCAGGTTTTTGATAGCAATCTGCGCATCTCGCTTCAGCACTACATCCTGAAACAGCAACAGTTCCACTTCCACGCCATGGTCGGTGAGGTACAGGTTATTCACTTTGCCCTTGCGTACGCCGGAAACCGTGACCCGATCACCCACGGCCAGGGTGCCGACATCATCGAACAGTACCACCACTCGCTGGGCGTTGCGTTCCAGTTTGTATCCCTGCAACCAGTAGAGGGAGACGACCAGGATAACTATCCCGATAAGGATAATGACGCCGACGCGGAATTCTATATTCTTAGTTGCCATGTTATCGTTTCTCTTATCGGTAACCTTCCATTACAACTTAACTTAACAGTGTGACCCCGTGTCACAGCGAGCCGGCGATGGCAAGGTAGTTCTGATAACGAAATCCGGCGATGTCACCGTGCTGAACGGCATCTTTGACGGCGCAATCGGGCTCGTGGGTGTGACTGCACGGCTGAAAGCGACATTGTTCTGAATACGCCTCAAACTCCGGAAAGTAGTACGGCAACTGGTCCTTATCCACTTCCCAAAGTCCCAATACTTTCAGACCCGGGGAATCGACGACATAGCCGCCGGATGGCAGCTCAAACAGCTCGATGTTGGTCGTGGCATGCTTCCCCCTATCGCTGAAAGTTGACACTTCTTTCGTTTTCAAATTCAGTCCCGGTAGCATCCGATTTAGCAAGGTCGACTTGCCGACCCCTGAGTGTCCTGCAAACAGGGTGCGATGACCGGCCAGCCCGCGCATCAAATCCGTCACACCCCTGCCGTCCTCGGCCGAGACTGCAAACACCGGAATGCCGATGGCGCGATAGGCCGCACTCACTTCGCTGGCTTCATCAGACCACTCTAAATCGATCTTGTTGAGCACTATCACCGGTTCCAGCGATCCCACTCTGGCTGCCACCAAAAACCGATCAATCAGTCCTGTTTTGAGTTCGGGTGATCTGGTGGACACTACCACGGCCAACAGCTCAAGGTTGGCCGCGATCACCTGCAACCTGCCTTCCACCCCCTTGGCCGGACGACCAAACGTCGTTCGGCGCTCCAGGACTTTCTCGATGATACCGGACTGTTCGTGGCTGCGGCTGAACATGACATCATCACCCACCGCCACCGGTGTCGTCTGCTTGACTTCGTCCTTGACCTTCTGACGCACCTCGCAGGTGATACGACTCGAATCCTCAGCTCGCACCTCAAAAAACCTGCCGCGCGTGGCAATCACGATACCTGACTCCAACTTATCCATATTCGTATCCAATCTACCGGGCGTACCGGACAGCGGCAAGAAGAAAGTGCGGGTAGCGGTCAACTCAGCGTCAGCGAAGGCGCCCGGCAGATATCCAGCGGCTATTGCCATCGGAGAAACTTTTGGCTATCTTCCCCGTTCATTGTTGATAACGGTTTTGAATATGAAAACTGATTTATAAGGAGACTGCAAGTGTCAGCCAAGAAAGCATACGAAGAACTGAAGCAGCGTTGCCGGGAGATTTCGCTGTTGGGCTCCTGCGGGGGTGTACTCGGATGGGACGAACGCACCTACATGCCGCGCGGCGGGGCCAGCCTGCGGGCCGACCAGTTGAGTCTGTTGTCCGGCATGATGCATGAGAAGTTTACTGACCCAAAGGTGGGTGAGTTGTTGAGCACGCTGGAGGCTTCGGATCTGGTTAAGGACGAGGATTCCCCCGAAGCCGCCAACATCCGCGAGACGCGCCACGAATATGACAAGGCCACCAAGCTGCCCAAGGATCTGGTTGAAGAAATCACCAAGACCACTACCCTGGCTCAGGGTGAGTGGGTGACGGCGCGCAAGAACAACGACTTCAAACATTTTCAGCCCTGGCTGGACAAAGTGCTGACCCTGCAAATCAAGAAGGCCGACGCCTACGGCTATGTGGGTGAACCGTACAACGCCCTGTTGGACAACTATGAGGTCGGCGCCACTGTCGATGAGGTCGCAGAAGTCTTTGAGAAACTGCGCAAGGAGTTGGTGGTGCTTTTGAAGAAGATCAAGGATGCTCCGAAGCGTCCCGACGTCTCGATTGTCGAGCGTGATTACGACGTCAACCTTCAGAAGGTGTTCGGCGAGTCGGTAGCCCAGGCGATGGGGTACAGTTTTGAGACCGGTCGTCTCGATACTACTACCCACCCGTTCTGCACCGGTCTTGGCCCCGGTGATACCCGGATCACCACCCGCTACAACCCGAAACGGCTCAACGACGCCCTGTTCGGGATCATGCACGAAGCCGGTCACGGTCTCTACGAGATGGGGCTGAACAAAGAGAAAGATTTCGGGATGCCGACCGCTGAAGCGGCCTCCCTGGGTATCCATGAATCCCAGTCACGCATGTGGGAGAATCAGGTGGGCCGGTCCAAGGCGTTCTGGAAGTACTTCTTCCCGCAGGCGCAGCGCATCTTTAAGGAGAGTCTTAGCGGCGTTTCGCTGGATGATTTCTATGCGGCTATCAACAATGTCACGCCGTCATACATCCGCGTCGAAGCCGACGAGGCAACCTATAACCTCCACATTCTGCTCAGGTTCGAGTTGGAGCGGGCCATGCTCAAAGGTGATCTCAAACCAGCCGACGTTCCCGGCGAGTGGAACCGTCGTTTCAAGGATTACTTCGGTATTGAGGTGAAAAGCGATGCCGACGGTTGTCTGCAGGATGTTCACTGGTCGGCGGGGTACATGGGTTATTTCCCCACCTACACTCTGGGGAACCTCTACTCAGCACAGTTCTTCGCTCAGGCGCAAAAGGACATGCCGGACTTGATGACGCAGTTCGAACAGGGTACCCTGAGCAATCTCAGGCAGTGGCTCAAGGAGAATATCCATCAGCACGGCACCCGCTATCGCGCCACCAAACTGGTGCAGAAAGTCACCGGCCAACCGCTGTCTCATAAGCCGCTGATGGACTACATGACGGCCAAGTTCCAGGAGATCTACGGGTTCTGAATTGACCTTGTGGGCGGCAGACGTCTTGAAGTTGTCCCAAAAGCTGCTTATTCCGTCGAGTAGTGGCGGGGCTTGTCTCCGCCGAGCACACGACACCAAGTAGGTTTTACAAAAAAAGCCGGTGCATCAGCACCGGCTTTCACGTTTTTTCGATGTCGCCTGGGATTATGTCGCAGATTTCTGGGAGGCCGTAGCCATCTCGGGGACTTTCTTGTCCGGATCGATACTGTGAATCACCCAGTCGAGCCCGACTTGCTCCCAGTTCGGTTCGGCGTTGGCGTCGATGTATCGCTCCCACTCGTAGATCCCGGTCTCTTTGGCAATCCCCTTGAACTGCAGCATGGTGACCTTATCTTTCAAAATCACCACCGAACGCTGCATACCGTAAGCGCGGTAGTACCGTTGACCGTCTAACATGGCCTGGCGGGACTCCGGTGGTAGTAATTCCATCTGTTGCATGTCCACGAACACTACGAACTCATCTGGCAGAAACTCTATCGTGTCCTTGCTTTCGGCCAGCCATCGCTCCAGTTCTTTTTTCGGTATATAACCGCCGAAAGTAAGATGAACACCATATGACCTTTTGTCTATTCGGTACATTTGTGATTCCTTGAATGTATCCTACGTCGGAACGTTGTCTGCTAACCTGTTTCGGTTCCCTTTTCTCAAGATGATTATTAGGACAAACCCGATCATCCGTTCTCAGTTTCTCTATATCAGTATTCGGTATTGCCACCGTTATCTTTAGCCGGGAAAGGTGGCCCGGCTACTCAAGCTAGGGTGGGTGCGGGATAAGACTGGGGTTCTTCCGAGGCAGATGTGGACATCTGCCGGCCACAATATCATGGGTTTTCGGAGAGTTCCCTGTGTGGGAAAGACACCTGTAATGGTATGGAGATGGCGCGAAGCGCGAATAAGTGATTTATCACCTTGACGGTGCTACAGCCCCACCCGGCCTAACATCGTAAGGGCTTCGATACGAGTCGCGGTTTTGCGCATCATACCGCGGATTGCACTGGTCACGATTCGGCTGCCCGGTTTCTTGATGCCGCGCATGGTCAGGCAGAGATGCTCCGCTTCCACCACCACCAGCACCCCCTTGCAATTGATGGCCTCCACCAGGGAGTCGGCGATCTGGGTGGTCATCCGTTCCTGCACCTGCAAGCGGTGCGACAGAATCTCCACCACTCGCACCATATTGGAGAAGCCGGCTACCTTGTCATTCTGCGGGATGTAGGCCATGTGCACCTTGCCGAAAAACGGCAACAGATGGTGCTCGCACAAAGAATAGAACGAGATATCCTTGATGGTGATCATCTCGTCTTTGTTGGAAGTAGTGTACTTGCGCAGTTCGGCTGCGGGGTCGGCGGTGTAGCCGCTGAGCACCTCATCAAAATACTCAAACACCCGTTCGGGGGTTCGTCTCAACCCCTCGCGATCAAGGTCTTCACCGATCCCTTCGAGGATCAGCTTCACTCCCTGGACGATCTTCTCGCGATCCATGGCCACCGGTCAGTTCTCCGGTGTTGAGATAGGTGGCTCGACCGGTTCGGCATCCTCTTCGGACTCGCCGATAATGACGTCCACCTCGGAACCGTCGAGGATCTCTTTTTCCAGCAGCTTCCCGGCCAGTTTGTGCAGTCTCTCCATATTGGCCCGCAGAATATCTCTGGCCGTGTCCTCGGCGCTTTCGATAAAGGTGCGTACTTCCTGATCGATCACTTCGGCCGATGACTCGGAATAATCCTTAGTCTGAGCCATTTCGCGGCCGAGAAAGATATGCTCTTCGGTGCGGCCGAAGGTAACCGGTCCGACCTTGTCGGACATACCCCAGTTGCAGACCATCTTACGCGCCAGTTTCGTGGAGCGTTCAAGATCGTTGGCGGCGCCGGTGGCTATCTGATTGAACACTAAGAGTTCGGCAACACGACCACCCATCAAAACAGCCAGCGTAGTTTCAAGATAATCTCGCGAATGAGTATGTCGTTCATCAACCGGCAACGACTGCGTCAAGCCCAGCGCCAAACCGCGCGGAATGATCGTAACCTTGTGAATCGGATCCGCACCGGGCAGAAGCTTGGCCACCAGGGTGTGCCCGGCTTCGTGATAAGCGATGATCTTTTTTTCCTCATCGGCAATAACCAGCGACCTGCGCGCCGAACCCATCATCACCTTGTCCTTGGCCTCCTCAAACTCGTCCATGGCCACCTCGTTCTTGTCGCGACGGGCAGCCAACAGAGCGGCCTCATTGATCATATTGGCCAAATCGGCGCCGGACATGCCGGGGGTGCCACGGGCCAGGACGCTCATATCCACGTCGTCGCCTAACTTGACCTTGCGACAGTGGACTTTGATGATACCCTCGCGCCCCTTGACGTCCGGGATATGCACCACGATCTGTCGATCGAAGCGTCCGGGACGCAGCAGGGCCGGATCGAGCACGTCGGGGCGGTTGGTGGCCGCCACTAGAATGACACCTTCGTTAGATTCGAAACCGTCCATCTCAACCAGTAACTGGTTAAGCGTTTGTTCACGTTCATCATGACCGCCACCCAGCCCGGCCCCGCGGTGACGTCCGACGGCGTCGATTTCGTCGATGAAGATTATGCACGGTGCGTTCTTTTTGCCCTGGTCGAACAGGTCACGCACGCGACTGGCGCCTACCCCGACAAACATCTCCACGAAGTCTGAACCAGACATAGAGAAAAACGGTACGCCGGCTTCACCGGCCACAGCTCGGGCCAGCAGGGTCTTGCCGGTACCGGGCGGACCCAGCAGCAGAGCGCCCTTCGGAATTTTGCCGCCGAGCTTCTGAAACTTGCCGGGGTCTTTGAGAAACTCGATGATCTCCTGCAACTCCTCCTTGGCCTCATCGGCGCCGGCGACATCGCCAAATGTAACACGTGGCCGTTCGTCGGTGAGCAGCTTGGCTTTGCTCTTACCGAAAGAGAAAAGACCCTTCGGTCCACCGCCGCCCTGCATTTGGCGAATGAAGAACAACCAGATGAGAATCAGTATGATCCACGGAGCTCCCGCCAGGAGGTAGGAGAAGACGTCAGGCCCTTTGGTTTTGGCGACAATCTTGACGCCGTCGTTAACGAGACGGTCGACCAGGTCACTTCTGCTGACACCTACGCGTGGTATCCGGGACCGAAACTTGGTGTAAGACTTGATCGTTGTCACCGAGGCGAACATTTTGGCCTCTTTCAGGACACCTTCGATTTCAAGCTCCGTAAACGACACCTCGCTGACATTGCCGTTGTCAACTTCAGTGACAAACTCCGAGTACCATATCTCGGCCCTGTCCTGGCTAAAGCTTGAAAGATAGCTGAAGGCCGCCACGGCAATAAGAAACAGAGCCAGCCAAAAAATGATAGGCCGACCCGCGCCGCGCCAACCAGTCGCTGGGCTGTCCTTGTCGGATTTGTCTTTGCCTTTACCAGGCAGGCCAAAACGGCCTTTGGGAGAATTTTTATCGGTCACTCAAGCACCGTCGTTTCGTGTTTCTTCAACCATCCGTTATACTCTGGAGAGTTCTGTCTATTCTAATTTTATCGGCTGTGAATCGAAATAATCAGCCGTCGATCATCTTCCCAATAAATGGCAGGTTCCGATATAGTTGCGTGTTGTCCAGTCCATAGCCGATAACGAACTCATTACCGATAGTGAAACCCTTGTATTTTATCCCCAGTCCCACCCGATGACTGGCCGGTTTATCCAGGAGAGTAACAACCTCGACCGAGGCCGGTTCCTGAGTAGTCAGTTGTTTGAGAATCATGGAAACGGTCCGACCGGTGTCGACAACACCCTCTATTATGAGGACATGGCGACCCTTGAGAGATATAGGTACGGCGCCGCCAAACAGCACGTCGTCGTCCTGGTCACGGCCGTTGCGGTAAGAGGCCGCCGAGACAAATTCAACCTCCATCGGCAGGGAGATATTCCGCATCAGATCGGCCAGGAAAACGACACACCCCTTGAGCACTCCCAGGAGTACAGGCGTCTGCCCGGCGTAGTCGGTGGTGATCTGCTCGCCAAGCTCCGTGATGCGCCGGGCCAGCTTCTGCTGATCCAACAGCAATTCAAAAGGCTGCATCTGCTTTTTCTCTCCTACGGACGACTTCAACTTTCAATACCTCTTTCGTTGAACGGTCAACCTTTACCCGGTCGGCGATCTCGAAACCAACCAGCCAGACAATACCTTTTTTGTCACAGACCAGCGGGATCTCATCACGATAAACCCGATCGACCTTCCGATCGATAAGGTAATCAGCGATCTTCCGGCTTCCTCTCATACCAAGAGGCCGAAACCGATCGCCCGGACGAATGTTGCGCACTACCAGCGGCGGCGATAGACTGGCCAGGTCCATCAGTACCGTTCGCGCTCGGCGCTCCCGGGTGACCTTGACCTCACTCACAGGCCGCTGTCGACAGCGCAAAGTCAATCGCGGCCGCTCAAGCCGACAGGGTCGGCCAGGGGCAAGTCGCTCGCAGTAACTGACTTTCACCTTTCGGTAAACGATCAGCTTATCATCGGCCAGTTCCGCCTGCATGTGTCCCGGCAATGAGATCGCTTTGCCGCCGTCCATAGCCAGGCGATCCAGACGATCAATCACTTGTTTGCCGGGCATCGCGCCGTGGCGCAAACAGTCTGCAATACAATGCCTTAGCACGCGACGTCGTAACCATACATCATACGTACGGAAAATCGTCAAATCAAGTTCATTTTTCCCGCCGACGGTTCTATTCAGCACCTTTTTGATTCTGACCGATGTGTATTCGGCTAAGAAGGACTCCTCGGCAGCGACGGTGTCCGCCAGATTCAACAAAGCTGAGTCGACCGCCCGGTTAAGGCGCTGGCGAATGTCGGGAAGGAGACGGTTGCGGAGGTAGTTGCGTGAGTAGTCGTCCGAGGCGTTGGATTCGTCGGTGCAGAAGCGCAGCCTCTCTTTTTTCAGGTAGTCCAGTATCTCCTTCTTGGTTCTATGAAGCAGCGGACGGATGATGCGTCCGCGCTGGATGGGGATACCGAGCAGGCCAGTGCGACCGGTGCCGCGCAGGATGCGAAACAGGATGGTCTCGATGTTGTCATCGGCGTGGTGTCCCAGCGCGATCTTTGTGCAGCCCATGCTGTCGGCCAACTCATCATAGATGCAGTAGCGTACATCGCGGGCCGTTTCCTCGATACTTTTCTTGGCGCGTTGAGCAATGACGGGGACATCCTCGCGAACAACCGTCAAATCCACCGACAGTCTCTTGCACAGACGACCGCAGAAGGTTTCTTCTTTGGCTGCGGCTTTCGGTCTAAGACCATGATTGATGTAGACGGCATGCACTTGAAGCTTCATCGAGCGTCGGAGCTTGCACAGCACGTGTAACAGCGCCACCGAATCCGGCCCACCGGAGAGACCGATGAGGATGGAATCGCCCTGAGTGATCAGGTCGTGTTCAGCGATTGTCTTTTTGACTTCGGTCAGCATGGTACTTTGCGCAAGATAGCTGGTGAGAGAGAAAGTGCGAGCAAAAACTGAGTACGGGTTCGATCGCGTCATGCTGAGCGAAGTCGAAGTATGACCCAGTGAGGCAAGCGTCCGTCGCCCTTCGACTCCGCTCAGGGTGACGTTTGGGTGCTCGGGGTGACAGGTTCCTGGGAACCTGACGAAGAACAGGCTTCGCCTGTGTCAGGATCACAATCCGCCGCGG